>SLGR01000233.1 GCA_007136585.1 Candidatus Sumerlaeota bacterium
AGAAAGTAAGCCTTCCTTTACGTTTTCTTACGGTACCTACGATTTCCTTAGAGGCCCGCTTTACTATCCGCAGTATCCTTCCTTCCGGCTTCGGGCTCTTAGGATGCGATATTATCTCAACATCCACAATATCGTTATCCATAGCGCTTCTATGGTTTTTCCTTTTTATATAAATGTCGGGTTTCACCCCGTCATCGCGTATAAGAAACCCGAACCCTGACCGGTTTCTGTCCAACTTTCCTCTTACAACTTTTTGTTTCATCTAAAAATACCCCAAAATACCTTTACAGACACCGGCGGCACGGGTTTCCGGGTTTGTTGCGTCATGATGACGGAACCCCTCGGAGCAACCGCAGGTTGCGAGAATGAGGAAAACCGTGACGGCGGGGGCTCCCAGGATATTTTCATATCTTTTTGTGAGTATAAACCCATGGACGTTTCATCTTAAAATTCACTTACATAATACCGGCGGTATGTTAACATTTTTCAGGGCAGAGTTCCAACCCCGGGTTTTTCAGGTAACCCATCCCTCGCTCCTGGCCTGTTTCTTTATATCCGCAGCGGCTCTTTTAACCTCTGAGGATGAGTCTTTTTCGGCTAAAAGGCCGAGGGTTTTTATGGCTGCTTTCTTTACCTGATACTCTTTATCCCCGGAAAGAGCTTTCAGAACATTCAGCGCGTCTCCGGACTTCAGGTACCCGGCAAGCTCTCCGGCCCAGAGCCTTACCCAGGGATTGGGGTCAGATGCCATCCTTGAGACAAGGCCAGCGGCGCCGCTGTAATTGGACTTTTCAAGTGACCGGAAACTGCGGTATATCTCGGCCCGCTGCTCCTCTTCTTTCCGGGAGGAGGAAATTTCGGGTTCCGGGACAAACCTGGGCGGAGTTTTCTCCCGGCTGCTCAGGGTCTGGGTAAGTATCCTGGAATACTCCTTTTTTATCTTCTTCTCCCTGAGAAGCTCGCTGTTCTTCCTGCTGTGTTCCTCGGCCTTTTTTTCCATCTCGCGGGCAAGTTCCTCTTTTCTGCGGCGGCGCATCTCTTCCTCCATCCGCCTTATCTTCTCATCGGCACCCTGTGTCACCGCCTCAAGGCTGTACCTGCTGGTCTCTGAAATTTTCTTAACCCATAGACCGGTCATTACCATAAATACTATCAGTACAAACCCGGCGGCCCCCGCCACATAATAAATCCCGTATCCGGGTTCCTGCTTTTCCGATATCAATATCGGTCTCAGAAGCTCAAGTTCCCTTACCGTTATGGTCTCAGGCGGCTCTCTTATTATCTTAACCCGCTCCTCCTGGCGTTCCCTGTGTTCCCTGTGCAACCCCGAAAACACCTCCCCCGTCTCTTCCGTGTCAGGAAGTTCACCAACCTCATCCTCGGGGTGCAGTATTGAATATAGCATTCCGTGTATCCCTGCTATATTCTCATCTTCCGGCTTTATCTCTTTCGCCTTTTCTATAAGCTCAAAAGCCTTACCGTACTCCTCTTTTTCGTAATACCTGCCGGCCTCAATTACCAGCACCTCGCTGTAGAGGTTTATAACCTCCCGCCTATCCGGCTCTTCGGAGTAGGCTTTCTCAAGCCGGGTAAGGGCATCTCCAAATCTGCCGTCAAGGTAATAATTAAGAGCCTCACGGTAATCCCCCCGCCCAAAAACCGGGTAAATAATGATACATACAAGTAATGCGGATACGGATACTATCTTTGAGCTGATATTCATTATTCGGAAAGCTCCCTTAATCGTCTTACCCGCCGCAGAAGAGAAAGCGCGTGACTGTTATCGGGGCTTATCTCAAGCAGTCTTTCAAGGATTCCTTCGGCTTTAGAGTATTCGCCTTCAAGTACGCTGTGCCTTGCCTCGGCAAGGTGCCTTATTATTACTGCCTGGGTGTACTGGGGGTGGTCCCTCCCGGCCCTTGAAGCCTCACGGGCCGCTCTGGCGTACTCTCCGCTCTCATAGGCAGCCATCATCCTTCCGAAAGAAAATTCCTTACGGAGGTCCTCCTGTATCATACCGAGAAGATCTCTTGCGTCGGGACTGTCGGGGTTATCCCTGAGTATCCTCCGCAAGGCGGATTCCGCCCGGTCGTATTCTCCCCTGTTTATATCAAGGGCGGCCTCTATAAGAGCCTCAAGCTCCCTGTTCTTTCTCCTGGCTTCTTCAAGCTCGCTGTCCAGTTCCCTTCTTTGCCGGTCAAACCGGCTTAAGAAATCCCGCTGCCTCTCATCTTTCCAATCCTCAAAGACCTCTTCCCTCCGCCGGAGCAGCCTCTCCCTTCTTTCAAGCTCCTTCTCAAGGGCTGTCGGAAGGTAACCGAAACTTACCGCCACTCCGGCGCTGTGAAAGAACCCCATTCCCGAATACCGCAGCGTATATGAGTAAGAAAACCTATCCGTTACCAGCCCTATCCCGCAGCTGACTCCCTTGTAACTTGCGCCTGCCCGGATACGCAACATATCCAGTACCACGTACTCGGCTCCGGTATGCCAGCGCATCAAGGTATAATCCCCGGCCGCGTCAATTAATTCAATATCCGCCGCCCCGAGAAGAGCGCGGTTTAAGAAATACCCTGATATCCCTGCCCGTATATTCAGAGGGAACCTCTCCGTATCGCGGTAAAGTTTCAACCCGGGTGAGATAATATTCTGTATTCTGAACCCGGCCGAGACGTCATCCGAAACGCTGTAAATCACCCCGGCATCGGCCCCCCACGCCGAACCCCCGAAACCGGCTATCTGTTTATTTATGAACTTAAGGTTTATCCCGGCGCCCAGGTTTTCCGCCAGGGAGCGGCTCAGGTTGAGCAGCAACACCCTCTCCTCTTCTCGGAAACTCCCTTCCGCTCCTCCCCAGATATTCCTTCTCTCCGCCTCTCCGGAAGTAAGAGTGATCAGCCCTATACCCGCGGAGGAGCCCAGTATTAGAGGGTAGGAATAAAATACCGAAGCATAGCTCCCCCTCATCGGAAGCGGCGTATAAAAAACCGAGATACTCTGATGCCCCGTAAAAGAAGTGGAAGCAGGGTTATAGTATAACCCTGCCGCCTCCCGGGAAAGGGATGCGTAAGCGTCCCCCATTGCCAGGGCCTTTGGAGAAGCGGTAAAGGAGGAAAGCCTCTCCCCGGGAACCCCTCCCGCCTCCGGAGAGTTGTAAAACCCGCCGGCAGGGCGAAAAGAGAAACATATTATCAGAAGCAGTTCAGTCAGTCGCCTCAAGGGTCCGCCTTATCTCCCTGCGCAGAACCTTCAGGGTAAAAGGTTTCTCAAGGAACCCCGCCACCCTGTCTTCACCGTCCGAAGAGAAAAGCCCTCTCACGTTAGGGCGTCCGGTTATTATTATGACCGGTATATCCTTAAGCGCCTTATCACTTTTCATACTCCGGTTAAGCTCCGCCCCGTTCATTCGGGGCATCATAACGTCAATAAGGGCAAGAGCCGGCGGGTCCCGCCTCATAAGATCCAACGCTGATTTCCCGTCCTCCGCGCTTACTATCTCGTAACCCTCCAGCCCCTCGCTTAGAACTTCCACAACATCCGGATCGTCTTCTGCGATAAATATTTTTTTTCTGTTCATCTTACAACTCCTATAAGAAACTCTTCCTTCCTGCTACCCCGCCTTGATAGAACCGCGTAGTACATACCCGAGGCCACGGGCATCCCCCGGGAGTTAAGACCGTCCCAGGTAAAGACCGCGGTAGAACCCTGCGGAGAACCCTCAAACTCTTTCTCCATACTCCTGACAAGCTCTCCTGTCTGAGTATATATATCAAGCGTAAGCTCCATCCTCTCAGTAAGGGCAAACCTTATCACCGCTTCCTGGTCTCCGGGATGAAAGGGGTTGGGATAAACGATTATCCCGGAGAGCTTTTTATCAAGCGGATTCAGGGGGCGTATCGCGTATATCCCCGGGGAGTCTATCATAGCGCCGACCCTTGGAATTGAACTTACGGAAAAACTCTCCCTGGGTTTCCATATCCCCACATCTTCCGAAAGGCTGAAGACCGAAAGGAACCTGGCGTCAATATCCATACCCCGGACAAACCCTCCGCTGTCGGTCTCGTATTCAAACTCCAGTTCCACGGGTCTCAGAAACTCGCTGATCTCATTCTTTTCGTAATCATAGGCTGAGACGGAGACAGCCCTGACAGTCTCTCCGCCGGTAAGAGGGTCGGATACACCCGCCCGGTCCGCAGTGGAGGTATCTTTATCCGGTTCTCCGAGTTTCAGGAGCGCCGGGGAGGAAAAGGTATTCCTGTATACCCGCGCAGAAGCCGCGCCCGGCATCTCCAGAGAAGTCTCGGAATCTTCCTCAAGAAGCCGGGCAAAACTGAAAACCCTCTCACCCAGCAGGGGATGCCCCACCGAATCAACTATCCCTGTAGAGAGCCTTACAGTATATACCCGCGACGCCTCCAGTGGAGAACCCTCCTGTGGTATAAGGTTCAAGGCCCCTTCCTTATCATCATAGCTTACGCGGTACCTGGCGTAACCGCCGTAGTTATCGGTCAGAGTTATGTGGTTTGCAAGTATCACGTAAGGATCGGGGGCCTTGTTTAATTTTATCTGAATCGTCTCGGTCCCTGTCATCACCTTCCAGTCTCCGTCCCGGGGAAAAGTCCCGACGACCCTTATGGGGTTCAGATTAACGGCAAACCTCTGACTCTCACGGCTTTCCCGAAGAATCATCTCCCGGTCCGATGCCACTACCCGCCAGTAGTAGAGGGTCTCGTCCTCAAGCTCAAGTTCGTGCGAGGTGCCTTTAAGCCCGGGGTACTCCGTGTACGGGACAAAATCCGGGTTTTCGGATATCTGAAGAGAATACTCAACCTCTCCGCCGTCCGGATCCGGGGCCTCTTCCCAGGTAAAGATTACCCGAGTGCTGTAGATAAACTGACCTTCAATCGGGGAAATGAGACTGAACTCCTCGGGAGGCTCCCTTGTATTTGATATGCTGAACCGCCCGGAAGTGTCGCTCCCCGTAAGTCCGCCGCTGTCAACCGCTGTGACCTTGACTATCGTATCTTCCGAGTCCGGAAAATTTCCCGTCCCCCATTCATAGGGAATATTCCACTCCGGAACATAGTTCTCCAGAACAGTGAAACTCCTTCCCCCGTCGGTGGAGACTGAGATTATAAAATAGACCGTATCTGTTTTATTAGGATCGGACCATTCCCAGTCTATGCTCTGTACGCCGCTAAAGGATTCGCCGCCTCGGGGTGAGTTAAGGCTGACCTCGGGGGGCTCGTTATGGTTTGATATCCTGACCGGCCCGAAATACGATTCGGTTTCAAGCCCGCGCTGGTCCCTTGCCGTGAACCTCACAAGATACCCGGGGGCGTTCCGTACATACCTCGTATCCCATTCATACTCCGGTTCTTTTATACCCGTTGCGGCCGTTATACTGTAAGGCATACCCTCCCCCTCAGACAGGTGTATATCAACCTCGTGGTAATCCTCCGGGTCCGGGTCGGTCACCTCCCATATGAAACTTATAAAGGAAGAACCCGTATCCGTTGCCGATCCCCACTCGTTTGGAAGTTCCGACAGAATCTCTATTTCAGGCGGGGAATTGGTCCGGCAGGCCGACGGCTCAGGCAGCTCGCTCAGGTTACCGGCCTCGTCCTGAATCCGGACCGCGAACCAGTAGGTGACGGCATCTTTGAGCCCTGTTACCGTAAAACTCTCCTCCTCTCCCTTAATAAAACCTTCCGGATGGAAAACAGCTTCATTGGATTCGGAGATATCCCAGCGTGTCTCGTTGTCAACCGGCCAGGTTTCAGACCACCTGATACGGTATAAAACCCCCTCGTCCGGGACCGTCCAGCTCAGCCTTACCGCCCCGCTTAAGTACCCCGGCCGCTCGGACTCAAAAGTTCCGATCCCCTCCGGGGGAACCGTATCTATATATATAGACCATATATCGGAATACTCCCCGTATTCTAAACCGTCAAAGGCCCTTACTCTCCAGTAATAAGGGCCCCCGTGATCCAGGGTCAACCGGGTATAACTTGGCGAGACGGTCTCTTTGACCCCGCTCGTGGAAGCCAGAATACTCTCAAACCCCTTATCGGATGCGACCTCCAGCTCGTAGGTGAGAGTATCCGAGTCCCCGTCCGGGGCGTTATACCAGGCAAGCCGGGCGGGGCGCGCATTTGTCAGACCCCCGTCTTCGGCCGAGGAGTAGGGGGGGCCGGCCGGGGACGGGGGACCCGGAACGTGGTTGTATGTAATTGAAGCAGATACAAGAGTAAACGGGTCCTCAGATCCGGGTTTATCTGATTCAAGGAAAAACCTGTACCGAAAATAACGGTTATTATTAAGGGTCTCGGAGACCGGGCCTGGTTCAGTATAATACGTATATGGCGATCCGCCTGGTCCGGTAAACCCGGCGGGGTCCTGGTCCCCGGAAGCGGCTATCTGGAACCGGACCGACCCTCCCCCCCCGGAGGTCTCAAAATCAATACTCTCGTAAATCAGTTTGGTCTCAACGGGGCCGGCGTCAAAAACCCCGGATGTATAGAATCCGGATGTTGAGATATCAAACCTCCAGGTATCCCCCATAAATTCCTCGTCCTTCTCAGAGGCCTTACGGCGGCCGCCGAAGAATATACCCTCTCCCAGTCCGGAGTGATAAGATGCTGCCGAACTTGTCCTTTCCTCCGGCTCCCCGCCGGGCATACGGGGATAACTGCGGTGCCAATTGTAATCGTGAAACACCCAGAAATCCCCCAGGTACTTTCCTCCTGCGTCCTCGCCGCCGAATAAGACCGCGGCGCGGGCTCCCGGGTCGTAATATACCGCGGCTCCGGCTCTTCCGGGAG
>SLGR01000096.1 GCA_007136585.1 Candidatus Sumerlaeota bacterium
CTTCAGAGCTTCAGCAAAAACGCTGTTATGCTCTTTTTTTCCCACAGTAACCCTTACATATCCTTTAAGCGAATACCCCGCAAGAGGCCTGATAATGACCCCCCGGCAGAGCATCCGGGCGCAGAAATCTTCCGGTTCCAGAGGAACTTTCATAAGTATGAAATTCGTCCTGGACCTTACATACTCAACCCCCATACTCTCCAGGATTTCATAGAGGCGCTCTTTCTCACGGGCCGTCTCCCGCGCCACCCGGGAGGCAAACCCCTCCTCTTCCAGCGCTCCCATAGCCGCGGCCTGGGCCACACGGTTAGTATTGAAAGGAGGCCTGATCCGCTCCATTATCTCTATTATCCCGGCATGAGCAACCCCGTACCCGATGCGGAGCCCGGCCAGACCGTACGCCTTTGAGAAGGTCCGTAAAACCATCACCGGAACCCCGGAACCCGCAAAACCCGCAGCGGTAGAATAACCCTCTCCCGAGGCGTACTCGTAGTAAGCCTCGTCCACAACTACAAGCGGCGGGGTATCAAGGCCTGAAAAATTCTCAATGAACCCTTCCAGCTCATTACGGGTAAGAAAGGTCCCCGCGGGGTTTCGGGGGTTGTCTATAAAAACCACCTTTGTGTTATCCTTTACGGTTCCAAAGAGTTTCTCCGGGGATATTCTGAAACCGTCCTCCGGGACCTCCAACACCTCCGCCCCCATAAGCATACCCCCCATTTTATAACGGATAAAGGAGTTCTCGCTGACCGCCATACTGCAGGAGGGGGAAAGGTACGCCTTGCATACCAGTTCTATGAGTTCGTCGGCTCCGTTACCAAGTATTATATTCTCTCTTTTAACCCCGATCTGCTCCGCGATCTTTTCCTTAAGAATTACGGGATCCGGCTGAGGGTATATATGAAGAGATTCAAGGGCCTTTCTGGCCTCCTCAACCGCCCTGCGGGGGGGGCCCCAGAGACTCTCGTTGGAGGCGAGTTTTATGGGTTTTTGGGATACCCCGCTTCTCTCTTCAGCGCTGCGCCCCGGAACATAAGGCGTAAAAGAAGCAACTTCCTTTCTCGGCTCAGGATATCTCATAACTGAGAGGCAGCGGGGTATGAGCCCACCACTTTTAACATAAGACAATTTTCCTCCAGTTTTTCAAGGACCTGCCGGACCCCGGGATCGGAAAAATGCCCGGTAAAATCCACAAAGAAAATATACTGCCAGGCCTTGGCCCTTGACGGGCGTGATTCTATCTTTGTCAGGTTCAGGTTATGCTCTTTAAACGGAACCAGCATATCATGAAGTACCCCTACCCTGTCCTTTACCGAAAACATTATGGTTGTTTTATCCTGGCCCGAAGGGCCCGGGCACTCCCTGCCTATAATGAAAAACCTGGTGATATTCTCCGGAACGTCTTCAATGCTCTCGGCAAGGATATTAAGACCGTAAAGCCTTGAGGCCATAACGGAAGCGATGGCGGCAGATTCACTCTCTGATACCGCAAGTTCGGCGGCCTTTGCAGTGGAAGAGACCTCAATGTATTCCGCGGAAGGAAGGTTCTCCTCAAGCCAGAGACTGCACTGGCCGAGGGCCTGCGTATGGGAGTAAACCCTGCGAATATTTTTAATATCGGTGTTCTTTGAAAGCAGATTATGGGATATCTCCATCAGCATCTCGGAGCATATCCTGCACCCTGAGTCCATAAACATATCCAGCGTATGCGAGACTATACCCTCTGTAGAGTTTTCCACCGGGACCACCCCGTAATCCGCCCTTTCCTTCTCCACGTCCCTGAAAACCCGGGATATGCTTGAGGCGGGGGTATATTCGCAGCTGTCAGAAAACTTCTTAACCGCCGCAAGATGTGTGAAAGTAGCCTCAGGGCCCAGGTAGCTTATAGAGAGTTTCCGCTGCAGGGTCCTTGAGGCGGCTATGATCTCATTGAATATGGCTGCCTTGGATTTCTCCGGGAACCCGTCTTCCGCTACGGATTGTGAAAGTATATTTTTTATTATCTGCTTCTCCCGTTCAGGGGCAAATATCTGGGTCCCGGTTTTAACTTTCAGCTTTCCTATTTCCCTGACCAGGGATGCCCTCTCATCAAGCAGACTGCTGATCTTGAGATCTATCCGGTCTATTTTCTTTCTTATCTCTTTCATCTATAAGCTCCTGGATCTCCCTCTCTATCCCTAGTTCCTCCAGCGGTGGAAGGTCGGCCACGGATTCAAGCCCAAAGTACTCCAAAAATCTCTCGGTTGTCCTGTATAGAATAGGTCGCCCTATAACCTCTTTTCTTCCCGCTATCTTAACCAGCCTTTTCTCAAGAAGACCCCGTATGACCGCCCCCGAGGAGACCCCCCTTATCAGTTCCACATCCTGGGTGGTAACGGGCTGCCTGTACGCGATTATTGCAAGCGTCTCCATTGCCGCGCGGCTCAGACGCAGTACCATATCCCCCGAGAAAAGCTTCCGGACCCACTCAGCATACTCCGGCCGGGTAGCCATCCTCCATCCTCCCGCAACCTTCTGGATGAATACGGGCTTTCCCGAGGTATCGTACTCCTGCCTGAGTTCCTCAAGAAGTTCCCTCACAAGAGAGGTGTCGGCCTCTTCCATAACCCGGGATATTCTCCCGGAACTGAGCGGCGAAGCCGAAACAAATAGCAGAGCCTCTACTACTCTCCTGAGCCTGGCTCTTTTCTGTTTCTCTTCCGGTTTCATAACAAGTTAGTCGCGTGCTTAAGCACGCGAAACTTCCATAGGGGCTGAGTCATTATTTTCATCCCTTTCTGCGAACCTGTGCTCATAAGGTTTCTCATCATCAGCCGTCTGAACCGGGGGCCGGCTCCGGTTCGGAAGAACCCGTTCCTGTCGCGAAGATCTTTCCGAACCTGACCGGTTGTATTATTTTTATCTGACGCATCCGGGCGAGCTCAAGCAGGGCCAGAAGGGTGACTATGATATCCATTACGGACCTTTTATTTTCAATAAACTTCTCAACCTCCACACGCCCGGATCCTTTCTCCAAAATACTGAGTATATATCTTATCTTATCCTCTACCGATATCTCTTCCGTTATTATATCCTTGACATCTTCCCTGGCGTTTGCGACAAGCTCCCTGAAAGCGTCCAGAAGATCAAATAAAGTCGCTTCCACCTCCTGGCCGAACTCCTTTACCGGATACTGCTGCAGGGGAAATATCCCGGAGTATCTCTCTTCGCGGTCAGAAAGGACCCCGGCGGCCTCCTTGAACCTCTTGTACTCTATGAGACGCTCAATCAGGTTCCGGCGCATATCCTCGGCGCTCTCCTCCTCTTCCGATTCCGGATCCTCGGAAGGAAGAAGCATACGGGACTTTATCCTCATAAGAACCGCGGCCATTACTATGAACTCGCCGGCGTTGTCAATATTGAGGTTCTTAATTATCTCAAGGTACTTAAGGTATTCCGAGGTTATCTCGGCTATGGGAATATCATATATGTCAAGGTCCCGGCTTCTTATGAGATGGAGAAGAAGATCCAGCGGACCTTCGAAATTTTCCGTATCCACTTTCCACTGCCTGGAAAAAACCTCCGGTTTACTCATACCTCATAGCCTTCCTGAAAATCCTCATATTCTCACGGGCCCTGGATGATGCGCGGGAGTTACCTTCTTCAAGTATTTTAGTAACTTTATCTGAATTTTCCTTGTAATAAAGGTATTTTTCTCTTATGGGAGAAATAAGTTTTTCCAGATTCAAACCAAGCTCTTTCTTGCAGGCCACACACCCTCTTTCGGCGTTCCGGCAGGCCGATTCAACAGCCGGCAGAGCCTCCGGGCTGAATATCTTATGGTACTCAAATACCGTGCATATCTCGGGGTTTCCCGGGTCGGAAGCCCTTGCCCGGCCGGGATCGGTAACCATTGAATTGATCTTGCGGCTCAGTTCCTTCGGTTCCTCGGTTATAAGGATGGTGTTCCCGTAGCTTTTGGACATCTTGCGGGAATCTGTTCCGCTGAGCTTGACCACCTCCGTCAGTACAGGCTCCGGCTCGGGGATGAGATCCCCTCCGTAGAAGTTATTGAACCTGCGGACTATCTCCCTGGTAAACTCCAGGTGCGGAAGCTGGTCCACCCCCACCGGAACGTGCCCGGCCCGGTAAAGGGCTATATCCGCCGCCTGCAGGGCGGGGTACCCGAGAAACGCGTAATTCGCGATGTCCTTTGTGGAAGAGTTTTCAACGGCCTCCTTGTAAGTCGGGCACCTCTCCAGCCAGCTCACGGGAGTCAGGGCCGAAAGTATGAAGAAAAGTTCAAGGTGCTGGCAGATATCCGACTGCCTGAACATAACGCATCTCTCAGGGTCAAGGCCGGAGGCGAGCCAGACGCAGAGCATATCAAGGGAGTTTTCCCGGAGCCGGTCCGCTCTCTCGTATTCGCTCATAAGGGCGTGCCAGTCTGCTATGAGAAAAAAGCATTCATACTCGTCCTGTAACTTCACCCAGTTCTTAAGGGCTCCCAGGTAGTTTCCCAGGTGAAGACGCCCGGTGGGGCGCATCCCGCTCAGTATGACCCCTTTTCCGGAACTCACAGCGGAAGCCCTATAAAGAGAAGCCGGTAAAAAATATTGCCTATGGCGGCTATAAACTGCCAGACAACCCCCAGAAGAAGAAACAGTATAAGGAGCCCGTAGGGGCCCACGCTCTCATAACGCTGCGCGGCCTCGTACGGAAGAAGAGCGCTTACTACCCTGGAGCCGTCCAGAGGGGGTATGGGAACAAGGTTGAAAAGTCCGAGTATTATATTCACGGTCACACCGGCGGCAAGTAGTGATACAACTGTAAACCCGGCCCCTGAGGCCGCCCCGGCGATATTAAGGATCCTCACAAAAAGAGCAAGTATGAAGGCAAGGGCGAAGTTGGATGCCGCCCCCGAGATGCCCACAAGTATGGTCCCCTTGCGTATATCGTAGAAGTTGTAGGGGTTAACCGGTACGGGCTTGGCCCACCCGAAAACAAAACGGGTTGGAAGGATCACAAGGAGAACGGGAACAAGTATGGTCCCGACCGGGTCAATATGAGCCGCCGGGTTTAGGGTGATACGCCCCATATGGAGGGCCGTATCGTCACCGCACTTAAGAGCCATCGCCCCGTGAGCCACCTCGTGTATAACGATAGAAAAGAAAAGAACGACCAGGAGCAGAGGCCAGGGCACCACGTTAAGCGGAAGAAAAAGGTTTCTGTAAATGTATAATTCAGCCATATCTTTAATATAATCCCGTCAGAATTTTCAAACCGGTATCAGCGCTCGGGAAGGAATTTTTCCGATGCTCAAAGTAAGGTTACTGATTTTCCGAGCCGTTGTCAATAATATAATTATTTTTAATATATGCTCTTTCATCTTCGGCGGAAGATATTTTTCCTTTTATCTTAAGCAGCTTAAGCTCCCGGAGTATCTCCGAGTAGACCGGCCCCGGTTTAACCCCCATTTCCCTGAGCTCGCCTCCGCTCAGGCGGGGGCGCGTTTCCCTGAGGGTATCAAGGTAATACCTTATTTTCCGGGCCGCCTTCTCCCCGAAGACCGCAAAAAAGTAAAGCAGAACCGGTTCGGACCAGGGTTCCAGGAGTTCATAAAGCTCCTCCGGAGGCATATCCTTATCCAGGGATTCCGATACCTTATCCTTGTATTTAACCGCGGCACCGTAGCAGGATAGAAGCCTCCCGGAAAAATTGTAGCGGCGCAGGACCCCGCCCCCTACTTCCGCGGGGATTTCCGAAAAAAGCATAATCGTCATTACCTGCTCCAGGTTTCTCCGGGCGGCGACTCCGGCGGGGGACTCTTCACGTGAAAGTTCAATAAACCGTTCAAACCCTGAAAATGCAGTGCCCGTGAGCCTTACCCCGGGATCGATTATCCTGAGCGCACCCAGGTCGCTGAGGCGTCGGAGGATATCCGCGGGTCTCTTCTCCCGGAAAATAAGGAGTATCTCGTCTTTTATCCTGTCAGGAGAAACGTTTACCCAGGTCCCCCCGGAAAGGGTCTTCTCAAGCTGCCTCAGCGTATACTCTGAGATAGCGAACCCGAAACGCTGCTCAAACCTCACCGCCCTGAAAATCCTGGTAGGGTCTTCGGTAAAGCTGAGAGGGTACAGCACCGATATCCGGCGGTTCTTCATATCATCCATTCCCCCGAAATAATCTATCAGCCTTCCGAACATCCCGGGGGGGCTTATCTGAACCGCCATTGCGTTAACTGTAAAATCCCGCCTGTAGAGATCCTGCCGGAGGGTTCCGGGGGCCACCTCGGGGAGGGCCCCGGGAAACTCGTAGTACTCTTTTCTCAAGGTAGCCACGTCTATCTCAATTCCGTTGAGCCTGATAACGGCTGTTCTGAATTTCCTGTGAATACTGACCCGCCCCCCAAGCTTCTCCGCCAGGCGGCAGGCAAACCCTTCTCCGTCTCTCTCAGCCACAATATCTATATCCTTATGCGGCCGCCCAAGGAGAATATCCCTTACCATACCCCCCACACAGTAGAGTGAGATCCCCGTTTCCTCCGCTATATCCCCGGATACCTCCAGTATGCGGAGGAATTCCCGGTCAAGGTTCTTCAGTACCTTATCTTTTACGGAAAAGGTTTCCGGAGCTGACCCGTCCGGAGCCGCAACCCCGGAACGCTCAACTATACCCTTCACGGAGCTCCCCTCTTTTATTACGATAAAATCAAATCCTCCCGCCGTGATCCTGCGGGAAAGCTCCCTGTCTCCGA
>SLGR01000042.1 GCA_007136585.1 Candidatus Sumerlaeota bacterium
AAAACAGACGGAAGGGAGAGTCTTTCCGGGGAGATGTTCTTTTTGAGCTCACCTTCAAGCCTGGCGGCAACCTCATCATATACCTTCCGGTCGGACTCCTGCCGGTGAAAAGCATAAAACTGGGCGGGGCTTATCCCGGGAGGGATAATCCTGAATTTTTCCGGGTTATCAATAGCGCCTGAGTAAACCCGGTGCCCGTACTGTTCCCTAACCTCCTCCTCGGTTGAAGCCGGTATGGCGGAAGAGTTTCTGAAAGCAACCCGTTCGGAGGCTATCCTCATATGAAACCTGAATTTTCTGTTTATGAGTTCAAAGTTCTGACGGGTTATATTGAGGTTATCCATTTTCTTGCCGCCGAGAGAATGCCCGGTATGAGTAAAGAGGAGCCCTGTCTCTTCCTTAAGCATCGCTGCGGAAACCCCTGCATCGGCATAATGCGATGACATAATATCAGGAAGCCCGCCCTCCTTTGAATAAAACTCTTTTACACCGTCAGTATACTCCCTCAGGTGCGGCCAGAGGGCCTCTTTCTCAAGAAACCTTTCCGGACCGCATTTTATGCGGATTATTCTAAGCCGGGAATCCCCGGGATACTCCTCTATATGTTCGGTATACCCGGGCCACTCGGGATCATCAAAATACCTGGTAAATATATCAACCCTGCATCCCAAGCGGGCAAGTTCCTTTGCCAGCTCAAGTATGTAGACGATCTGCCCTCCAGTATCAGGATGCCCCGCTATAGGCGGATTATTCCATCTTACGTGCCCCTGCGGGTTTATAAGAGCAACAGAAAGTTTTTCAGATTTCATATTCAGTCCCTTTCATGGATTCCGGCTTATTACAGAGAGGTATTATACAAACCGCAGGAAGTTATTTCAAATCCGGGTTAAAAATTCTTACTGCGCCCCGGAACCCGGTTTTGTTATTGTAATTTATTATCTGTAATGTTATAATTCAACGGAAGATAGAAGGAGGATATTATGAAAACACTTGTCTTTATTTCAGTTTTATTTCTCATTCCGGCCTCAGTAGCATACCCGGGATGGATAGACACTGCCAGGCAGGCAGCCGAAAAAGAACTTGAACCGGTCATATCGGATATAGGCGCCGCAATAAGCGGCGGCCTTTATCAGAACGCCGAAACACTGGGGTTTCCCGGAGTATCCCTTAACCTTGGAGTGGCGGGGGCCCATGTTTCTGACGACAATAAAATTATCAATGAGGATTTTTTACCGGTACCGTTTCTTACCGCTTCTGCGGGTCTGCCTTTCGGAGCGGATCTTTTCATACGGGGTTTCAGCTATGATGTCGCAGATGCGGGCACTTCCATAAGTATCTTAGGCGGAGGGCTCAAGTACGGAATACTGGAAGACAGGATGATATCACCGGTTCCGGGGGTATCCGCCATATTCTCGTATCACAGGTTTGATACTTCGGGGTTTACCGTAAATACAACATCCCTGGGGGTTCTGGCAAGCAAGAACCTGCCCCTCATAACTCCCTATGCGGGGATATCCTATGACATAACAAGGTCAAAAATAGATGCCCAACTCGGAAACCTGAGACCTTCAGCTGAAAATTTTCGTATAGGCGGCGGGGTGGAGTTTTCGCCTCTGCCGGTCCTTCTGGTGAACGCCTCCGCCTCACTTATAGACGGGAACCTCGGATGGTACGCGGGAGCCGGAGCCAGGCTCACTCTCCCGTTTTAATCTAACTCAGGTATTATTCAAGTAAAACTCCCCGCAGGAAGCAACCATTGAAGCGTTGTCGGTGCATAATCTGCGGGGTGGAAAAACTGCCTTAAAGGGTTTTCCTTCAGTTTCATCCCGGAGCTTTTCCCTAAGTCTGCCGTTTGAAGCGACCCCGCCGCATACAAGTATCCATCGTGCTGAGTACTTCTCGGCAGCCCTGACCGCGTTTTTTACAAGAGGTGTAACGGCCGCCTCCTGAAAAGCAGCTGCTATCTGTCTCCGCTGAGCTTCCGAAACCTTCTCGTTAAGATCGTACCGCACCTTGTAAAGGACCGAGGTCTTAAGCCCGCTGTAAGAGAAATCAAAGGAGTCTCCCAGCCTGGAGACCGGAAATTTAAAGACTCCGGGATCGGTTCCGGCAGCTTCTTTTTCTATTGCGGGTCCCCCGGGATATGGCAGACCGAGCACAGAAGCAGCCTTATCAAAAGCCTCTCCCGCCGCATCGTCCCGGGTATCTCCCAGCGTAAGATAATCTCCCCACTGTTTTATAAGAACCAGCCGCGTATGTCCCCCTGAAACAATAAGCCCTATACCCGGAGGAGGATCCATATCTCCAAAACGCCCGGCAAACATATGGGCCTCCACGTGATCAACCTCCACAATAGGGATCCGCATCAGAAAAGAGAGAGTCCGTCCCGCCGTAAGACCAACAAGAAGTGATCCCTCAAGCCCGGGGAAAGCTGTAACAGCCACGGCATCTATATCACCGAACCCAAGCTCCGCCTCACTGAGGCACTCCTGGAGCAGTATATTGAGTTTCTTGAGGTGCTCGCGGGAGGCAAGCTCCGGAACAACACCGCCGTACTCAGAGTGAAGATCAATCTGTGAAGATATCCGCTCGGCGAGTATTGAGTTACCCTCCACTACGGCGACCGCGGTCTCATCGCACGAGGTTTCAATTCCAAGAACCTTCATCTGAAAATACCCTTCAATACATTTACAGTCCCCGGCGGTACGGGTTTCCGGGTTTGCTCCGTCCTTCGGACGGAACCCCTCGGAACCGGAGGCGAGAATGAGAAAACCCGTGCCGGCTGAGGCAGAATTTTTATGATTTTTTGTGAGTATGCGCTCATGGACATCTTATCTAAAATACTCTTTCCAATACATTTACACTCAACGGCGGTACGGTTTTCCGGGCTTTTTCCGGCCGAAAGGCTCAGCCGGGGTGAATACCGACCGGCGGGGATACTACCGCAGCGCTTCCGCTGCCAATACCAGTTCCACTCCGGCCTCCTGAAAAACAGGTAAGAATTCCCTGATGATATCAGCTGTATGCTTTCTGTTTATATGGCAGATCCCTATCACAATCCCCTCGTGCTCAAGAGCCCTCTCCTTTAAAAGAGTTAAGCGACTTCTTATATATTCAGGCGAATCTTCATTATCAAGAAAGACCCTGTTGCGGGCGCTGGGGACTTCCAGTTCCCTGGCAGTCTCCAGAGCCAGAGAACTCCCGGTGGTCCAGGAATCTATAAAGAACATATCCTTATTCCCAAGAACTTCCATAAGGGCCTTAACTGAAACCCTGTCTGAGGTAAAAGCAGAACCCATATGATTATTAAGCCCCGGCGCCCCGGGAACATAAGAGAGGGCTTTCTCAAGAGCTTTTTCAACCTCTTCAATGCTCATACCTCTGAAAAGGGCGGGGCTCCCGGGGTTTATATCAGGGTACCCTTCCGGCTCCATGGGCATATGAAGGATATAAGACAATCCGTCCTGTTTTAACTCTTCCGCAATCCTGCGCGAGTACGGAAGCCCCGGCATTACGGCGTAGGTAAGAGGAACCCCAAGAGAAGTAAAACTTTCTATATCCTCTGAATATCCAAGATCATCAACTATTATCGCCGCACGGGCTCGTTTGCTTAGATCAAATATAATCCGGGAAAAGAGGGCCCCGCCGTAAGAAACCGTGAGTTCAGATTTTCCGGGGTACCTTGTAAGATAAACCTCGTACCCTCTCCGTCGGGCAACCTCTTTCAGCTCCTCGGTCAGTTTTTCAGCCCGCCGGGGTGAGGTCTCGATCTCACGGAAAAACTTAACCCATATAACGTTATCTTTTCTCTCGCTTCTCCGGCTGGAACTTATAGAATCTTCCGGTATACCTGAACCGGCTAAAAGCCCGCTCAGTTCGGTCTCAAACTCCAGTGACTCTATTATAAGGTCTTCCACCGGGGCCCTGACGGAAAATATGTAAAACCCGGCAGCGGCGAGTGTCAGGAGTACGGCAGCAGCAAGAAATACCGTGACGCTACGGGAGTTCCCAGAGTCAGAGAAGAACCGGGGTTTATTGAACGTTTTCTTTATCATTTAGCAGGAAAAACCTTCTGGCCAGCAGTATATCGTGCGCCCGGGTGAGCTGGGGATCTTCTACAATCTCTTCTTGCCGGCGCCGGTGCTCCTCTTCCGAAAGCCCCAGAATTTCCTGCTGCTGTTCAATAATCTGCCTGCGGATCTCTCTTGTGAGCTCCACTTTTATATCCGGTTCTATCCCCTCCTTATGAATTGATATGCCCGAGGGCGTATAATACCTGGCCGTGGTAAGACGCAGGGATGAGCCGTCATCCAGGTCAATTATGCTCTGAACCGAGGCTTTGCCGAAAGTTCTTTCCCCGAGGATAAGTCCCCTGCCGTGGTCTTTTATGGCTCCGGCCACAATCTCAGAACCCGAGGCGGAGCCCCTGTTTATAAGAACTACGAGCGGAACATCCGCAGCAAGCGGAGGGCGCCTTGCGTAGAACCGTCTGTTCTGATCTTCTCTTCTCCCCTGTGTGTATACCACAAGTTCACCTCTTTCAATAAAAACATTGGTTATCCCGATGGCTGAGCTCAGAAGCCCCCCGGGGTTGTTCCTGATATCAAGGATAAGTCCCTCAATCCCTTCCTCCTTAAGCCCGGAAAGCTCCTGCCTCATAATCTCAGGCGCGTCTTCCGTGAACTCTACAAGGCGCAGATACCCTATATTTCCGTCAAGCATATCCGTGTAGACCTTCTGAGGCACGATTATCTCCCTGGTTATGGTAAACTCAAGAACCTCATCCTCACCATCCCTGTCTATGGATATGGTCACATCTGTTCCTTCGGGGCCGCGAAGCTTTGTTACCGCCTCCCTGAGCGTAAGACCTATGGCCGATTCGTCGTTTATCTTTACTATCCTGTCCCCGGGGGATATACCCAGCTTGTAAGCGGGGGTATCCGGGAGAGGGGTAACCACGGTTATAATCTCGTCTTTTGCTGTTATCCGTATACCCAGCCCCCCGAACTCCCCTTCAGTATCCGCCTTCAGAAGCTCGGAAGCCTCCGGGTCAAGGAACTGAGAATAGGAGTCAAGGGACCTCATCATCCCCTTCATAGCTCCCTGGATAAGTTCAACCTCATCAACATCGTCAACGTAGTTCTCGCTTATTATAGAAAAAACATCCGAAAAAAGACGCATCTGCTTTTCCACTTCTTCATGACCCGGACGGGTATGAACAGCCCCCCTGTATGCTCCAGCGGCAAAAAGGCAGCAGCTTAGAATAAGCACCCTTAAATTAAATTTATAAAACATAGTATATTATCTCCCTTAATAACGGTTCTTTACCTTCTATTGGGAGCCGAGCCATTCCATAGGGTTCTCAGGCTGGGCTCCTTTCCCTATCTCAAAATACATATCACCTTCAGCAGCATACCCCAGCAGATGCCGGGGATCAACTTCAGAACCCGGATCAACCTTAAGCTCTCCAAGGTTCCCGTAAATAGTATAATAATCTTTTCCGTGATCAATTACAACCATCATCCCCATTCCTTCAAAGTAGCCTGAATAAACCACCTCCCCGGCCCCTACGGCTACAACCTCCGCGCCTTTGGAGGCATTTATTTTTATTCCCCTGTTGTAAACATAGGTATCAAGTGTCTCGTGAGGCTGTCTTCCGAATCCCGAAACCACACTGCCCTGAACAGGACGGGCCAGGAGTCCCCGGGCGGAGGCAAAATCACCGGCAATCTCCTCCAGTCTTTCCAGGTTTGTCGCCTTCTGCTGCAGAAACTCAAGCAGGGATGAAAGCTCCTTTCGCTCCCTGCGGACCTTATCCAGGACCTCCTCTTTTTTTTCCCTGTCAGATTCTATCTTTTTAAGAAGGGCAACCTGCTCCCGCCTTTTACTTATAAGCCTGTCCTGGAGGGCTACGGTCTCTTCCTGCATTTCGACGAGGTTATCCATCCTGTTTTTCTGCTCTTTTTTAAGGGCGGTTACTTCCGCTATATCATCCCTGATACCGGTTAATTTTTCCGAGGTAAAACCTATCATACGCTTCAGGGTATAAAGTATTTCAGGACTGCCGGAGGAAATATACGCGCTGTGAACGGGCAGATTAAAATCCGAAAACTTACGCCTCTGGTAACTTTCAGCCAAACTTTCCAGTACCTCCAGGCAGATCTTGCTCTGCCTGAGCTCCTCCTGCAATTTCCTGTCTGTCTCTTTAATCTCCCGCTCTATTACCCGGCGGCGGTCAGAAAGGTTATTCAGCTTCTCCTGTTTTCTCCTGATACGATTTTCTGTTTCACGCTGTCCCCGCAAGAGTTCCTCTTCTCTCCTGGAGAGATCTTCAAGCTCCCTTCGGGAGCGCTCCAGTTCAGCGTCAAGCTGCCTTAGTTCCGTTTCCTGCTTCTGTATCCTCTTTCTGAGTTCAGGCAGACCTCCGGTATCCGAAGAACTAATGACCGCGCTGACAGAAAAGGGAAGCATAAGACCGGAAAGGATAAGAGCCAAGAGAGTTTTATCACGTAAAAATCTTTTTAACTTCCACGAGGATACGGTCCCCGCGGCGGCTCCGCTTGCCGCAGCTGAAAAAACCATAAATGAGAGGTCAAGGGCCCCGTAAGCCAGGTAAAGGATGCCGGATGACCATACCCCCCCGGAGACCATTCCGGCAACCGCAAAATAAACAATCATATTCAGTTTTAATTTTTTTTCCCGTCCGCCTGCCAGATGCGCGAACTTAAGCTCC
>SLGR01000130.1 GCA_007136585.1 Candidatus Sumerlaeota bacterium
AAAAACCTTAAAAAACCGGTAAGGGAAAAACCCGTTAACCTCAGGATAACCCCGCGGGCGGAAGATGATGAAGATGCGATGATGGTTGATGAGAGAGAGCCCGTGGAGATGCATGTGCCCCTTGAGCCCACGGTGGGGCGGCTCAGGAGCTGGGGGGTCTATCGGACCCATTCGCGGAAACACCTTGAGGGTCTTCTGAGCGCTCCTCTTGATATCTCGGATATCACGCTTAACGCCACGGTTGTTCCGGAAGTGTGGGAAGGGAAAACCGAGAGCGATCCTACCAAGCTCCAGGTAATCTCCTGGGCGCACCCCGTTACGGGACAGAGTTCCGGCCAGTCCATAGGCGGTGTTTTCAATACCCAGGAGGATATAGCAAAGTACCTCAGGGTTGATCTTCTGGGAGCGGAGGTCGGGAAACTTCTGGATGAATCTTCCGAATGGGGAACACGGGAACATTACAAGCGATATAACCCTGTATATATAAGTTACGAGAAATACCTTGGATACGTTGAGGAGGTGAAAAACAGGGTGAAGATCCTCGCGGCAAGAAGCCGTGACACAGGCCCCGGGGTCAGGGTTTACGACCTTATGAGGGAAGAGGCCGCCAGGATGATACTCTCCGGGAACGCCCTTCAGCAGCAGATCGGGACGGTCTTTTACCTTATGGATACCATGCACGCCCGTATCGGAGGTGATGCCAGCAATACTTCAGAGGCCGTGGGAATTACCAGATGGCAGAGGGAGCACCTTGAGTTCCGGGATGACGAAAACTGCGCCCTTTATTGGGATTTTATCGGAAAATCAGGGATGCGCTGGTCCGGGGAGCGGGAGCTCTCCAACCCGGAGAAGTACCCGGACCATTCAGTTGACCGCACGAAATTTGAAAAGTATTACACAGATGAGGTCAACAGAAGGGTTTACGATATACTCAAGGGCCTTGCGGAGAGAAAAAGCAGCCCCCAGGACGAGATATTTTCAGTCAGCGCGGACGATATCAATAGTTTTCTCAAGGAGTTCGGTCCCTTTACGGCAAAGCTTACAAGGCCTTTCCTGGCCGGTATATACGCTTCCGCAGCCCTGGAGGAGATGAGTCAGCAGCTTCCCGAAGACCCGAAGACAAAAGACCTTAAGGCTGTGCTTGAGGGAGTGCAGGACAAGGAGACCGGCGAGTTTGATCCCATGGGAGTATATCCCCAGGTGGGTAAACTGCTTGGGCACAGGAGATACAACAGGAAGAAGGACCGCGTTGAGATAACCGGCGCCACAGCGCGGGCCAGTTATGTGGATCCGAAACTGATAGTAATGTGGATGGCCGGGAAAGGGAAAGACCTTCGTTCCGCTTCAGAACTCCGCAAGAGACCGGACCTTAACCATATACTTGCCGAGAGCGGGGTTCCGGTCAAACTTCCTCCGGAAGAGGGCCGGGCTGTTAAGACAGAGTTTCTTGAAAGACTGGGGATGGAACCCGGTGAGGCCGCCGAATCCGCTTTAAGGTTAACCGAAATAAGGGGCTTTTTAATAGAGAGATACTTATCCCCCGCTTTTCGGGATGACTCAGAATCCGCCCTTGAGTGGCTTATGCAGACCCATCCTTCCTTTGAGGATCAGCTTACAAAGGGAGGGGAGCTTATAGAAAAGATACTGCTTCTTGAGGCCCTGGGGATGAGCGCGTCTGAGATACGCGGAATGCTTTCAAAATCAAACGACCTTACCAATACAGCTGTTAAGAAGACCGTAAGGGAGGTTTCCCGTAAAGAACTGAGCGACTCCGCCGCCGAGGGGCTTGAGCGTCTTGAAAAGAAAAACTTCGCTCTCTGGCTGAAGCTTACAAATAACGGCAGGTACCTTGGCAGGGATATACCGGATGAGGAGATAGAGAAGGCTATGGGGTTGAGCCGCTCCCTGAGGGCCGAGAGGATAAGCAGGGCTCTTGAGGCCGGCGCAGTTACGGGTACTGCCGCTGCCGCGGCTGACAGGGTTGTAAACCCGGAGAAATCCAGTGAAAGGCCGGAGGCTGAAGAAGAGAGAAGTATTACGGAGGACGCGGTCTCAGCTGCCGGCGCCGCTTCCGAAACCGTTCCCGGAGCCCTTATAGCAAGGCTTGCTTCTGTCCTGACCCGTATAGCCGCTGATAAGGCCGCTGCCGCAAAATCTGAGGTTGAGGAGCCTGCGGTTGAAGAGCCCGCGGCTGAAGCAACTGCTGATAAGGCCGAACCTGAGGAAATAAGAGGGTATGTTTCGGATATGCTTAAGGATATAGTTCCCGAAGAGCTCAGGGGTTCTCCCGAGCTTGCCTACCATATGGCATACATTCTTCTTCCCGGGGCGCGCTCATTGTTTCCGGCCAACCCGGATAAAGAGGTCTTAAACGCAGTTATTGAGAGTATCTCCGGGTTCTCCATAGAAGCCTACAGGGAGCTTCTCAGGCAGGACCTCTCCGGAGTGACTTTTACCCCGTCACTGATAACTGACCTTACCCGGAATGTGGAGGGTTACGTTTACTCCCTTGAAGGGGAGACCCGCTCCGAAACCCTTGAGGCCGCCGTACTCTTTCTCCGGACCCTTAAGGAAAAATATTATTACCGTATGATACCGGAAGCGGGAGGCGAGGGGGCCCTGGATAGGATGAAAGAGGATTTTGAGGGGGCGGGAGAAGAGACCCTTGAGAGGGAGGTTCTTTCAGAGCTTATAAAGAAATGGCAGGAGATACTTGACTGGGGCGGGGAGATATCGGGGCTTGATTCGGAGACCGAACCGTACTTTTACCAGCTTGAGGGAGCGAGGTTCATGCTTGATAACCTCCGCGCCCTGAACGCCGACGAAATGGGTACGGGAAAGACCCTCCAGTCCCTGATGGTCAAGGCAAACGCCCGCGATGATATTTGGGATACCCTGGTTGTTGTGCCCGATATAGCCAAGTCCGTATGGGGAGATCAGGTCTTTGAGCACCTTTCGGAAGAGTTTGACGTATATGTGCTCGGGGCCAGGGAGTACGATGAGCCTGTAAAGGATATAAAGAGCATAAGCTCAAAAGAAGCGGTGAAAGAGTTCCTCCTTGACTGGATAGCAATACAGCGCGGAGAGAAGGAAAAACCCGAAAAAAGAAGGATTGTTATAGTAAACTACGACCAGCTGAGGCTCTACAGTGACGATCAGGACGGATACCTGTTTGCAAATCTTACCCCGGATTTTCTCGTTGCTGACGAAGCCGACGCCGTGAAGAACCCCGCTGCCCAGAGGTCCGAGGCTTTCAGGGGGATAAACTCAAAGTATATGGCCCTTCTTACAGGGACCCCCGTTTCAAATAAACCGCAGGAGATACTCTCCTACCTTGAGATGCTAATACTTCCCGGATCCCCCCTGGAAGAGAGGGTTTTTGAAGGTACGATATTCAGCAGCGTTGAGGATATGAAGACGAAGATGCAGAGGAACTGGGATAACCCCGGGTACCTTATGGAACTCAACAGAGTCGTGAACCGGGTAATGATAAGAAGAAGGAAGGAGAACGTCCTGGCGGACCTTCCGGAGGTGCGCAGGTCCAGGGTTCTTCTTGATCCCCGGAAAGGGACGATGAGTATCGGGGATAGCGTAAAACACCTCGGAGATTTCAGCGCCCAGTACGATCTCTTCCGTAGCATATCCGAAGACGAGAGCGCCGGGGAAGCAAACAGATGGGCGATGAAAAGAGCCGTTTCCGACGACCCGGCCAGGGTACCCGGTGGAGAAGAGATAAACTCTATAAAAACCGCTGCCACGGACGAGCTTGTAGAGGAGAATATCTCAGACGGAGGCAGTATAGCGGTATTTACATATTACAAATCGGATGCTCGCCGGTTGAGAGAGAGGTACAGGAAAAAATACGGGGCCGACGCGGTTGCTTACGTTGAGGGGGGTATGTCGGCCTCGGAGAAGCGTAGGGAATGGATGGGCAGGTTCCAGGAAGGGCCCGCCCGGATATTCATCGCCACACTGGACTCCTCCGCCTATGCGATACACCTTACGAAGGCCGACAGTATGGTTATTACTTCACTTCCCACGAACCCTGATAAACTCAGCCAGGCCGAGGCAAGGATCTCCCGCATAGACAGGGTATTCAACCAGCCCGGGCAGACCAAGAACCTCTACACGCTTATATGGGATACGGAAGACTCGGTTGACCGCCATATAGAGGAGCTTCTATATAAAAAGACCCTTGCGATGGAGCTGGCTATGGGCGGGCTTACCGTGGAGTTTGATGATAAACCCCTCTCCAGCCTGGATAAACTCGCAGCGGAAGAGGAAAAGATGCTCAGGCAGGAGGAGGCCGAGATAGAGGAGGAGATAGTATACGGGGACCTTACCCGGCAGGATCTTAAGGTGCTGAACCTGGGGGATGTTAACTGGAATACCCTTGCCGCCCATATGCGCCGGATAAGGGAAAGCGCTTATGAGAGGGAGTTCATTGAGCTCAGAAAAGCAAATTTTGAAGAAGAGGCCGATTCGCGATTCATAGCCCTCAACTACGGAGACAGGACCATCGCCTATGCTTACGCCGTGCCGATTGAGAATATTCCGGGTATGGTCTCCGAACCCGCGTACGGGCGCGGAGATACCCTCTTTATAGCCGAAGAAGCCTCCCATATGAAACTCAAGGAGAGCGACCGGCAGCTTACCGGATCTCTGCTCCGCGAGAAACTTAGGAGGTTTGCCCTGAAAAGGGATTACAGCTATATAGCCTGGGTGGACAGGGACGGGAACTTCGTTTCAGAGGAGGTATCCCCGGAAGCTCCCCCGTCGGACGGGGGTGTTACAGATTCGGTTTACGGTCGCTGGTCTTCGGATGACGGTGAAGTAAAGTACGACCGGGTCACACTGAAAAAGAAAGGAAGCAGAAGGCCCGGGCAGACCGAAAGCCAGGAGGAATCAAGGTTAATGAACATAGCCCGCGATCATGCGCTGCACAGGGGTATGGGCCCCCGCGGCAGGGAGGGTCTTGAGCGCCGGGGCGCCTCCTTTGCGAAATTCTCAAAGAGCTCATATCAATGGCTCAGAAAGGCCGGTATCTCCGCGGCGATAGTAACGGGGGCCTACCCGTGGGACGAGACCCGTGAGGTTATGGAGCTCATTCTGATAGATACCGGGGATCAGGGGCACGCCCCTCCCCGCGATATAACCGAGGGCGACCTGGAAGGGATAGGAAAAGAGTTTCTGGACAGCTACCGCAGAGGGTTTATAAAAGGCAAAGTTGTAGGGAAGCAGTGGCTGGACAGGTCGGTATCCCCTCTCCGGGACGAGATGCTCGTTGATATAATGCTTAACGGGTTTCCCCTCTGGGGCACCTACTACAATGATCCGAAGAATATAAGGGCTTTATCCAGGAAGAATATCTGGAAATACGCCGCCGCTCTTACGGCCGGCGGAAGGTATCTACAGGGTGTCAGGGTTCTGGGTCTCCTTGGTCCCCGGTTTGCCAGGACCGCGGCCGGGATGGAGACCCTTGCCGGGAGCCTTCCCCGGGAGCGTCTCTCCGAGATAGCCCACGAGAACCTCCGGCGGGGACTGGCCGAGGTCCTTAAGACGGAACCGGATCTTTACTCTATATCGGAAATATCACCCTTGGAACCTCTGGCAGGCGGGCTCATAAGGGGAAGTAAATTTGCTCTTTTCGGGCGGGTCCTGGGCAGAAGGATAAGCTCAGAGAGCGAGATAACAGTTGATACTCTGGATGAACTTCTCTCCGAATCTCTTGAACTTCCGTATGATAGGGAGTTTTACCAGTCCTCTCTTGAGAAGGCCCTGAAAGATACCGAACATCTTCAGAAAGCTTCAGTAGGTGAATATACAAAATGGGGCCAGACCGTTGACGGGACCGATATAAAAGTAAAGTTTGAGGTTACCAATATACCCGGGCTCATAGAGAACGGGAGCCATTACTGCCTTGCCCTTACAGCACGCGACAGTGAGAACGAGGCTCCCGGGGAGAAGGCCTACAGGATAGTGCTTAACTCAGCGGTCTTTGAGGTAGGATCGGGTATGCTTACGGACGTTCTGTCCAGCGAGCTCATACGAATAGACGGAATAGTGCGGGCCAGAGAGGATGACGAGATTGAAGAGAAGATAAGGGAGTTCTGGGAAGAGAAAGAGGAGATACAGAAAAAGAAGGGCGGAAGGCCTGCCGTAAAAGGGCATTCGCGTAACGAGAAGTATTTTGAGATACTTGAGGAATACGGCGCGGGTGTGCGTATCCTTCCGCGGAGCGGGTTTGAGAATATGGAACTGGCCCGGGCGTCCCAGGGCGTAAGTAACTACGTCAGGAGGAAGCACTTCCACAGGATAGTAAAGGAAAAGTACCTGGAGAAGGACCAGGTCAGACCGGTCCTGGTGGGGTACGCAAAAGGCGCCGAGGATAACGCGAGGTTTGCCTGCGAGGTTATCGCGGGTAACAGCGTAGAATCGGTATTCAGCCGTCAGCCTCTCTCTCTCCCCGCTCTTGCCTGGGAGCTTGAGAACGGCGAATACGCCATGGGGATGTACCTGGAAGAAGACGGGAGCGTGCGCATACTGGGCCCCCGCGGCGATATTCTGTCAGACAGTATCTATAACGAGATTCAGAGCCTTTCCGGGATGACCGCCGAGATGAGGATAATGGATTTTGAGTCGGCAAGAAAATCCCGCAGAGTAAGGACCCGGGATTGGCTGAACTCCGCGTATTTCCGT
>SLGR01000095.1 GCA_007136585.1 Candidatus Sumerlaeota bacterium
AGAAAAGCATAAAGCGGGCAGAGTTATTCCTGCGGCATATCTTATAGTATTTCGGAAAACCAGCGCCTGATCTTCCTGTCTTTTGTATTATAACGCAAATATTATTATAGTTATCCGTGGTATCATTGCGGTAAGTTAAATGAGAGTTGGCGGCAGAGTTCTGGAAATACCGGCGTACTGAAATGAATAAAAATGTATAAAAAATACTGGGAGTTCTCTGATAAGCCTTTTCAGAACACCCCCGACCCGAAATACTTATACCGTTCGGAGCAGCACGAGGAGGCCCTGGCGCGTATGCTGTATGTTGTAAGGGAACATATGGGGTGTGTTGTTTTGAGCGGGGTCTTCGGGTGCGGAAAGACCCTTCTTCTTAATACCCTGGAGGAGGAGCTTGCCGGGACCCGGTACCGGGTGGCCAGGCTCAATAACCCCCAGCTGGACTCTTCGGGTATTCTCCAGTCCCTTTTATACAGGCTGGGGGTAAAAGGAAGGCTCCCCTCGTCAAAAGCAGGGGTCTTGAACAGGCTGGACAGGATAATAGAGGATAACTTCAGGGACGGCAGGGAAACCATAGTTATGGTGGACGAGGCTCACGTTATTGAAGAGCTGGAAGTTTTTGAGGAACTCCGTATGATGCTTAACTGGCAGAAGAACGACAGGCCGCTTGTCACCCTTATTCTATGCGGCCAGCCTGAGCTTTACGATAAGGTTTCAAATATAAAACAGCTGGCCCAGAGGGTCAGTATAAAGGCCTCCCTGGCGCCTTTTGCTAAGGAGGATACGAAAAGGTATATAAACCACAGGCTTAAGGTGGCGGGGAGGGAGCTTCCGGCTTTTTCAGAGCAGGCCTATAACGAGATATTTGCCGCATCCGGGGGTATTCCCAGAAGGATAAACTCCATCTGCGACCTGAGCCTTCTTTCGGGGTATATGAAGGGGAGGCGGTATGTCGGAGAAGAGCTTGTGCGTGATGCCGCAGGTGACCTTATATGAGGATGTCTTTGTTGCCATCTGCGGGATATTTATATATAAAGATTTACTATGATTATAGAAATACCGGGTGAATTAGAGAGGTTCGGGGGGAATATAATATACGAGCTCCAGAGGGTGCTTCTCCTGGATTCGGGGCTGAGGAAGAAGGCTCCCGACCTGGATTCCTCCGCATACCCTTACTACAATATCTCGTACGAGGAATCGTACGCTATAGAGTCAAAAATGAGTATTGTGGTTCCGGTAAAGGATGTGCCCCTTAAGCTTCTTGAGGGGGTGCTCTTTGCTATCCCCCATCACTGCCACGTGATCGTTGTCTCAAACAGCTCAAAGGTCCCCGCAGACAGGTTTGTTATGGAGAAAAAACTGGTGGACAATATAAGGAAGTTCACCAGAAGGCCGATATCCATTGTTTACCAGAAGGATAAGAAACTCTCCGGGGCGCTTAAAGACGCCGGTTACAGCAGCGTGCTGGACTCTAAGGGCATCATAAAGAGCGGTAAGGGGGAGGGGATGATCCTTGCTATGGCTCTGGCGAAGGCCGCGGGGAAGAAGTATATCGGGTTCATTGACGCCGATAATTATTTCCCGGGGTCGGTTCACGAGTATGTCAAGGAGTACGCCGCCGGGTTTTCAATAAGCGAGTCACGGTTCACAATGGTCAGGATAGCCTGGTACAGCAAGCCGGAGATATCAAAGGATAACCTTTTCTTTACCAAGCAGGGGCGCTCCTCGGTGGTAACAAATAAGTTCCTGAATAAGATAATAAGTTACTATACGGGGTTTGAGACCGAGATAGTAAGGACCGGAAACGCCGGGGAGCACGCCCTCTCTACAGAGCTTGCTATGGTCCTGGGGTATTCTTCCGGGTATTCCATAGAGTCCTACCATTATATAAACCTGTTGGAAAACTTCGGCGGCCTGGATACCATACCCTATAAGAAGGTCATGAATGATTTCATAGAGATATTCCAGATCAATTCGCGCAACCCGCATTTTCACCAGAAAAAAGGCAGCCGGCATATAAGGAATATGATAAAGGATTCCCTCAAGGTTATGTACCACTCGTCTGTATGTCCTGAGCCCATCCGGGAGGAGATAATACAGGATCTTACGGCGCGCGAGGCCCTCAAGGAAGGGGAGGAGCTTGAGAAGGGAATCTACTATCCGCCCCTTGCGAGCCTGGATTTCGATAAGTTCAAAGACAGCCTTCCCGGACCCCTTACAGAGACTCTCTTACCCTGATAGATGCAGGTTGTCTTTACCGACCTTGACGGAACCCTTATAGATTTTCACGATTACTCTTACGATAAATCCGAAGCGGCTCTTCGCAGGCTTAAGGAAAACAGTATCCCCGTTATATTCAATACCGGGAAAACCCCCGCGGAGAATTTTTATTACCGGGAAAAGCTGGGCATAGCCGATCCATTTATAACAGAGAACGGCTCGGCGATATACATACCCGAGGGGTATTTTGATTTTGAGTTTGATTACAGCCTCAGGAAGGACGGGTTTCTGGTAATAGAGCTTGGGGCCGGATACGGGCGGATTATATCGGCCCTTAATTCAATAAACTCGGCAGAGGGGTGGAGTATAAGGGGGCGTTCCGCAATGTCTGTGGATGAGGTCGCAAGGGATGCCGGTATGCCGGCGGAGCTTGCCCGCCTTGCCAGGATGAGAGAGTACAGCGAGAGTTTCAGGTTCGGAGGCGATACAGGAAATCTCAGCGAAGCCGCGGCGGGGTTTTCAATGAAAATAATCCACGGGGGTAAATACCTCAACCTTGTAGGGGAAGGAGCGGATAAGGGAAGGGCCGCACTGAGGCTCCTGGAGCTTTACAGAAAGATATACCCTGGAATAAGATCCGTTGGGATAGGGGACAGCAGCAACGATATACCTCTTCTTGAGGCTGTTGACCTCCCGGTTCTTGTGAGCACAGAGCGGGTCCTGCTTCCCGGCGCCCGTCTTACCGGGGCGGAAGGGCCGGAAGGGTTCTCAGAGGCCGTAGAGAGGTTTATTCTCCCCGGTTCCTGAGATCTTCCAGAGTCTCGACCTTCTTGCTGACCCTGGCATAACCGTCTATCATCCTGTATAGGTGTCTGAAAGAGTAGCTGTACCCCTTAAGAGCCACGTTGGTGGTGTACCAGAGAACCCTTGATACCCAGAGTTTGAAAAGGAGTTTTCTCCAGTCGGGGCATCCGGGATCAAAATTTTCAAGGAGCGTCCTGTAGGAAGTGTACCAGTTGGCGTCATCCATAAAATCAAAGACGATCCTCTCAGTGTTCTCTCTCATTTTTTTTCCTATTTCAGGCGGGAAGAGGTCCAGGAGGCTTTTCTGCTTTTCGTTCCAGTCCTCCGAGAGGAGGCAGAGTGTTTTCTGTATATCAAACCCCAGCTTGTTCTCAACCCTGTTTGAGACCCCCGAGGCGTGTTCTATCCTATGTTTTATATGACTGATGCCGGTTCCGCCCTGGAGGTAGTATATCACTGAGAAACACTCGTAAAGCATTGATTCCAGCGCGTCAAGACCCGGGTAGAGCGCATGGTCCTTCCCCGAGCTCATATAGGTCTCGTACATAGAGAACCCGTTTTCCACCATTTTGTAGGTATAGATTGTATCTATACCCCAGTCGGACTGGGCCAGTACATCCGGGTCTTTTATGAGCGTTTCCGCGACCTTTCTTTCCATAAGAAGCTCCCCGCCGAGCGGCTGCTCTATGAAGGGAAGCTGGGTATCGGGATAGAGGAGCGAGAACCCGGTCTTTGTTATCATCCAGGTTATCATCGCATCGGTCCTGGCCCTGGGAAAGTAGTGCCTGACAACGTCAAACCCCATATTGGCCGCTTTCTCCGATTCCAGGACCCACTCTTTTGAGAAGTTCTTGATATCGGCGTCATAGAAGTGTATTCTTTTAAAACCGGTCTCTTCTATGAAATACTTCAAGGCGGTATTCATCCCGTCGCCTTTTCCGGGCCTTTTGCTTCCGAGCCTCTCCTGGACGAGGAAAGTAACCTTTGAGTCTTTCAGCGCGGGGTCCCCTTTAACCGCCTCAAGGGACTGGGTGTAACACTCGTTCTCTCTGGCCCCTACGCAGAGCACCTCGCCCACCTCGGGGATATCCGCCGCGGCTCTTATATTATTTACAAATACCTCAACGTTCTCTTCCTTGAACGGAAACGACACTAAACTTTTACTCATCTCACCTCCTGGGGTCGGACTATAACTTTATAACTTATTGCCGGCATTTTACATCCTTTATCCTTCTCTCTGCGTCGATCTCCACCACTATATCCGCGGTCTCAGGCAAAGTTTCCGCTATATGCTGCACCCAGCGCTGGTAATGGTCCACAAAATCCCTCACCTGGCTCTCTGTCATCGCTTCTTTACCCTCGGCCCTGAGCTCTTTTTCCTGCTGCAGGCGGTGGCGGTAGACGTCATCAAAATCCTCTGTATATATCATAATCAGCAGCTCAATATATTTCCAGAGCCGGGAGTAATCTGTTTTCAGCCTTGAGTTTATGTACTCTGCAGTTTCGGAGTCCGGGTCAAGGCGGGATTCAATCCGGTTAACGGGACTTTTTATCTTATTATCATTAACAGGGGCTTCGCAGAGGTTCCACCCTTCAAAGATTATAAAATCCGGGCGTCCCTTAAATATCTGCCAGTCCTTCTTCGGGGCCCGGTCTCCCTTGCCTCCCTTGAGCCACTTATTAAACCGTGGTATACGGGTTACGGTCTCCTCTTTTGCTCCGGAAAGGTTTCTTATTACCTCCGCGGCAAGGCGGGTGTCGTGGGTTCCGGGGCCCCGCACGTCAAGGAGTTTTCTTTTCCGGGCCTCTTTCTCCCGTTTATCGTAACTCCAGTAGAAGTCGTCTATGGAAAAGGAGACCGTTCTTTTTCCGGCTTTCTCAAGGTTTTCTTTTATCCTGGAGGCAAGTGTGGTTTTCCCCGATCCGGGATGTCCGTTTATCCCTATAACAGGCGAGGGGGTTCTGGCGGTCCTGAGAATCCACCTGGAAAATGTTTCTGCCGAATCCCTGAGTTCCCTGCCTTTGAGCTCTTTGAACAAATGATATCCTTTCTTCCCGTGGAGTAATTATAATTAATTGTTGCGGAGATGTGAAGCCGGGAGTTTGAATTTCTTGACTTGAGAGAGGGATATTTAATATCATCTTTCTGATTCAGATCTTTTTGGGAACTTCGCTCCCGCATAAGAAACCCGGGGCGGGTCAGGGTTTAACAGGACTAGAAATGGAAAATAAACAATGATACCTATATCCGCGACCAGGTTCTCTCCATTAAAGCTTATGAACAACCCGGAGGTTCTTCCGGGCGTGCTAAAGATATATACCGGGTTTGAAAACTGTTTTCTTTTTCGGGGAGGGACGGAGGCTCTCTTTGTTCTTTTCAGGGCTTTAAGAAAGATCTCCGGAAGAGAGACCGTGATAATACCCGCCTATACGGCCGACGCCGTTTATATAGCGGCAAAGCAGGCCGGCTGCCGTCTGAAGTGCTGCGATATGTCCCTTGAGAGCTTTAATATGGATTTGGGGGCGTTAAAAGAACTTATTGACGATGACACCCTGGCTGTAACAGGGGTGCACCTTTTCGGCATCCCCGAGGATATGGCAGGGATACGCTCACTTATAGAAGGTAAAAACATATACCTTATCGACGATTTCTGTCAGGCCCTTGGAAGCGGTATTGGAGTACGGCCGGCGGGGAGTTTCGGGGATGCTTCGGTTTTATCCTTCGGAAAGGGGAAGAACCTTACCGCGGGCGGGGGAGGGGCTCTTTTTACGGGCAGCGGAGCTTTATCAGGGGCCGCGGGTGAGATATACGGGAGTCTGCCCACGGCGCCGGTAAAAGAGGAGCTGGAGGGGCTTATGAGGATAATCGGGCTTTCCTTATTCTCCAGGCCTTCTTTTTACGGGTCGGTTCGCGGATTATTATCTTCTTACAGGCAGGTTCCGGTCCCCGAATCGGTGGTTCCCGGGGTTATGCCTATGATACAGCGGAGACTGGGGGCCGGGCTCATAGGCCAGGCCGAGGAAATTTTCAGTTACAGGCGGGATAGGGGAATGCTTCTGCATAACCTTCTTTCAGGTATGGAAGGGTTGATCCTTCCGGATATAAGCGGGAAAGATGTTGTCTGGAACAGGTTTCCGGTTCTTCTTAAGGACCGAGCCAGGCGGGAGAGACTCCGGAGGGCTCTTTTGAGCAAAGGCATAGAAACCAATTTTTATTACGGGCGTCCGTTTTATTTTGATGAGTTTCAGGGCGGGGAAGGGGTCCCCGCAAATGCTATTTACTTCAGCAGACACCTTCTGACCCTTCCAAGTAATATTTTTCTCTCTGAAAAGAAAATAGAAACAATAATTTCTGTTTTCAAAAGTATATTGTGAAAAAGTTAATAATATAATTTAAGTATGTTTCCGCTCAGAAACTTAAAAAGAAACCTACAGAAACTCTTCAGGCAGCCTTTTTACGGTATAAGGGTATTTTTAAGGCGGGTGAAAGCCGATTTTTTTTACAGAACACGGGGCGGAGCGGCCCCGTTTCCCGAATCCGTAACACTTTTTCTAACCTACAGGTGCAACCTGAGGTGCAGGATGTGCGGGCAGTGGGGGGATAAGGGGGTCACTAAAAAAAACGGTACCCTTACCGGGGATATGGGGTTTTCCGAGGCTGAAAAGGTCATAGAAG
>SLGR01000102.1 GCA_007136585.1 Candidatus Sumerlaeota bacterium
CAGAAGGAAGAGGAACTGGAAATCCTTCACAGGGTTGCCGGGTACATAAGCAGCGCGCTCAGCCTGGAGGAACTTCTTGAGAAAACAGTTGATACGGCGGTCTCTCTTACAGGGGCAGATTCCTGTCTTATATATCTTCTTGACGAAGAGGCCGGCGAGCTTGTTCTTAAGGCCTCCAAGAACCCGCACCCCGAGGTCCTGGACAAAATAAAACTTAAAATGGGGGAAGGGCTTACGGGGTGGGCGGCAAAAAAAATGGAACCCCTGGCAATATCTTCCGAGGCCTACAGCGATCCGAGGTTCAGGGGGTTTGCCGAACTTCCCGAAGACGCTTACGAGGCCTTTCTTTCCGTTCCCGTTATCTCCGGGGACGAACTTGTGGGGGTAATAAACCTGCAGAACAGGAAGGAGCACGAATACCCCGAGTATCAGGTAAACCTTCTCTTTACCCTTGCGCAGTACCTGGGCAGCGCCGTAAAGAACGCTGCGGCGATACTGGAGATCAGGGAGAAAGCCCGACAGCTTGAACTTCTCTCGCAGATAAGCGGGACCATAATCTCAGACGGCTATATAAACGAGATACTCCAGCTTATCGCAACCATGGCTGCCCAGGTCTTGAAATCAAAAATATGCTCAATAATGCTCCTGGACGAGAGAAAACAGGAGCTTGTCATAGCCGCTACGCAGAGTCTCAGCAGCGCATACAGGGATAAACCGCCTATTAAGGTAGGGCAGTCCGTAAGCGGAAGAGCTGTCCTGGAGAAACGGGTTATAACCGTAGATGATGTAACCGCAGACAGGGATTATATGTACCCCGGTATAGCCAGGAGTGAGAATATCGTATCAATGCTGGCGGTTCCGATGATGGTGAAGGAGAGGGTGATCGGGGTTATAAACAGCTACACCGATAAGCTCCGGGAGTTCTCGCAGGAGGAGATTAATATCCTCAGGGCGATAGCTAACCAGGCCGCCGCGGCTATTGAGAACACCCGCCTCAGCGAAGAGGTCATCAAGGCCCGCGAGGAGCTTGAGACCAGGAAACTCATAGAAAAAGCAAAGGGGGTGCTTATGAAGGACCTCGGAATATCCGAGGATGAGGCCTACAGGAAGCTCCGGAAAAAAAGTATGGATCTTAGGAAATCAATGAGGGATCTTGCCGAGGCGGTGGTGCTGGCGGCGGACGTGGAAAGGTGAAAGAAACATTTTAACCGGGAGTATTTTAAAGTTAAAGAACAGGGTCAGGGTTGCGGGAGCTTTACAACTCCGGAGTATTATAGCATAATTTGAATAAATGACGGGTGGACCAAGGCGGGAAAATGGATGACGGCACCAGCGTAAAATGCGAATACCGTTTCAGGTTTGAAAACGGCAGGGAGCTCAGTTACACTCTTTACCTCTCCCCTGACCGGAAAGAACTTCTCCGGATAGAACCCTATATTGATAAAAAGCCTGAATGGGCTCTGCTGGGATACAGCAAGTGCGAAAACTGCTCCCTGGAACCGGATGAGCACAGGTACTGCCCTGTAGCCGTAAATATCATCCAGGTCATAGAAAACTTCAAGGATATAAGTTCACTCGAGCCTGTTAAGGTTACGGTTACAACCCCGGAAAGAATAACTCTTCGGGAAACCCCGATCCAGTACGCGCTGGGGTCGCTTCTTGGGTTATGTAACGCAATAAGCGGATGCCCCATATTAAGCAGGTTCGCCCCTCTTGCCAGGTTTCATCTTCCTTTCTCTACCGTTGATGAGACCCTCTACCGCACTATAGCCGATTATCTTCTGGAACAGTACTGTAAGTATAAAAACGGGGAGACCCCGGACTGGGACCTGAAAGGCCTTGAGGATTTTTATGTTGAGGTTGAGAAAGTAAACAAGGCTCTTTGCAACAGGTTCAGGGGTGTCTGTGTAAGCGACGCAAACCTTAACGCCGTAATAACCCTTGATTCATATGTCAAAAATGTTATTTATCTTATGAAACATAATGTTGAGAAGCTTAAGACACTATACAACGTGAAATAAAAATGAGCGCTCTCCATACCGACGCAACCATACTTATCGTTGATGATGAAAAGAAAGGGCGTCACCTGATAAAATCAATCCTAAAGCAGGCCAATTACAGCACCCTTGAGGCCTCAGACGGACTTGAGGCTCTCAGTGTTATGCGGAGCGAACATACGGATCTTGTGGTTCTTGATATACGTATGCCCCGGATGGACGGGTACAAGGTCTGCCAGGAGATGCGATCGGATGAGTCTCTTAAATGGATACCCGTAATAATGCTTACGGTAATGGGCGACACCCTGGACAGGGTAAGGGGGCACCGGCTGGGGATAGATGATTATATGGTAAAGCCGGTTAACCCGGAAGAGTTTCTTACCCGGGTGAGTTCGGTCCTGAAGCGCCGGCGCATGTACGAAGAGATCTCAATGAAAGACAGCCTGACCGGGCTCTATAACCTGAACTTTTACCAGAAACAGCTTGATATCTTCGCTAAGATGGCAAAAAGAACCGGGGCGGAGTTCTCAATAGCTGTCGCAGATATTGACGGTTTCAAGGCTATAAACGATACTTACGGCCACACCGCCGGAAATGATGTTCTCATAGAAATCTCCCGGGTAATGAAAAATACTCTCAGGGAGTCCGATATAATCACCCGGTACGGGGGAGATGAATTTACCGTTATCTTCCCTGACCTTGCCGCTCCGCAGGCTGCCATAGCTGTAAGTAAGCTTAAAAACGCGGTCAGTTCTGAAATATTTATTGATAAAAGGACCCGGAAGAGAATACCTGTTACTCTAAGTATCGGGACCGCCACCTGGACCCGGGATATAACCGACCCCAATAAACTTTTTGATATAGCCGACAGAAATATGTATGAAGAGAAGAAACGGGCTTCCTCTTAAATAAGCAAGAGTTCCCGGGTACCCCCCCGGCGCCTCTAACCGGATGCCGCCGTTCTTATGACCTCTTCAACTAAACCCCCAAAATCTACTGAACGAAACGCCTCCTCCTGTGTGTCAGGCAGGGAAATTTTCGGATGGGGCATGTTTGATTTCGCCAACCAGGCCTATACTCTGCTTATAATAACAGTAATATTTCCCGTGCTATTCACAACAGTTATAGTCGGCGACTCGGAGACAGGGTACCGGATGGGGAACCTGCTCTGGAGCGCGGCTCTGGCCTTGAGTTACCTGCTGGTTGTCCTTACGGCTCCCGCGCTTGGTGTCGTTATGGACCGGAGAGCTTCCAAGAAGAAATTCCTTTTTGCCAGCTGGATAATCACCATCATTTCATCCGGGCTCCTTTACTTTGTAGAGCCCGGAGCGGTTATCGCAGCTATGACGCTTCTAATAATATCCAACTTCTCATACGCCAGCGGAGAGAATATCATAGCCTCTTTTCTTCCTTCTCTGGGCCCTCCCGGGAGACTGGGGAGAATATCGGGTCTGGGATGGGCCCTGGGGTATGCCGGCGGGCTGGTTTCGGCGGGGTTCGTGCTGTTTTTCCTGGGAGAGGCCACCGCGGAAAATTACGGGAGGATCCGGTGGGTCGGGCCTTTCGCCGCACTCTTTTTTCTGACAGCGGCGCTTCCTACTTTTGCTTGGCTGAAAGAACCTGCGACCCGAAGATTCCCGGGGTCTTCAGGATCTCCCCTTAAGGAAGGAGTGGCAGGGATGAGAAGGACCCTTAAGGAGATATCAAGGTTCAGGGATCTGGGAATACTGTTTATCTCGGTATTCTTTACAATGTCGGGCATTTACATAGTGATAGCATTTACATTCATATACGGTCAGCAGGTTATAGGCTGGGACCGCTCATCGCAGGCCCTTATGTTTGTTTTTGTTCAGGTCAGCGCCGCCCTCGGGGCGCTCTTATTCGGTTTTCTACAGGACAGGATAGGAGCTAAGCTCACTTATATGATTACGCTGTTGCTCTGGTTTTCAGGGGTTCTCGGCATAAGCGGGGTATTTGAGATAACCGCCTGGTTGAACCGCGCGGGGGGTTTCGGGCTTGAGGTTCACCAGGTCTTTCTTGGTATAGGGATACTTGCCGGGACCAGCCTGGGGTCAAGTCAGTCCTCCGCCAGGGCCCTGACGGGTATCTTTACCCCCAGGTCCAGGGCCGCCGAGTTTTTCGGTTTCTGGGGTGTTTTCAATAAACTGGCCGGGGTCTTCGGGATCGCCGGAATAGGGGTTTTACAGGCCCGGCTGGGGCTCCAGCGGGCCGTTCTTTTCAGCGCCTTTCTCTTCCTTGCGGCCATAGTGGCCGTTTTTTTTGTAAACCCGGACCGGGGTATTAAGGCCGCCGAGTCTTATTCCGATCCCGGGATCCCCGGATCCGCAAATTGACAAAAAGCCCCCCGGTTGTTAAAATTATAATATCTTCGGGAAAAGGTGAGATTCCTGACCGGCGGTGACGGTGAAAGGCCGAAGTCCGCGACCCCGGGCGTTTCCGGGCTGAATCCGTGAGAATCGGATACCGACGGTAAAGTCCGGATGAAAGAAGATCTCTTTAAATAAGTCTGTTTAACAGGTTGACCCGGAGATCGCGTATCTCCGGTTTTTTTTATGAATAGAGAAAAGACTGACAAATATTACATAAAACGAGCCATAGAACTGGGAAGAAAAGGGGCGAATATGACCTCTCCTAATCCGAGGGTCGGGTGCGTTCTGGTGAAATCTTCCCGTGTTCTGGGGGAAGGGTTTCACAGACGTTTCGGCGGAGCTCACGCCGAGGCGGAAGCTATCCGCCAGGCCGGGGACGATGTATCCGGAAGCACCGCCTATATCTCGCTTGAACCCTGCACCCATCACGGAAAAACGCCACCGTGCGCGGAGCTTCTTATGAAATCGGGGGTCAGCAGAGTGGTCTTTGCCGTGGAAGATCCCGGCCTTGAAACCCCTGCCCGCGGAGTCCTTGAAAAGGCCGGTATAAGCGTCACTTCAGGGGTCTGCGACGAAGAGGCCCGGGAGCTCATAAGGGATTACCTGAAGGTTGCCTCCGGGGAAGGCCCGCTTATTACTTTAAAGGCAGCATCCACCCTGGACGGAAAAACAGCTGCTTTCACCGGTAAGAGCAGATGGATATCCTCCCGGAGCTCCCGCGAGTCCGCGATGCGCCTCCGGGGGACTCACGACGCGATACTTGTAGGAGCTAAAACGGTTACAGCGGATAACCCCCGGCTCACCTACAGGCTTGAGGACCCGCCGGCAAAACAGCCTCTCAGGGTCATAATAGACGGCGCCCTATCAACAGACCCGGCGGCCCGGGCGGCCGGGGAGGGGTCTCTTCTGATAACCTCCGGAAAGATGGCCGGCACCGCGAAAGCAGAGGAGTTTCGGCGCCTCGGGTCCAAAGTTGTCGCTGCGGAGACCTTCGGCGGGGTTATCCCCGCCGCGGAGATACTCGGTATCCTCCAGGGAAGGGGAGTCCTCTCGGTCCTTGTAGAGGGGGGGGGCGAGACTGTCTGGGAGTTCGTCCGGCAGGGGAAGATAGACAGGGTCGTATTCTTCTACGCACCCCTTATACTGGGAGGTTCCGGGGCCCCCACCCCCTGCGGGGGGAAGGGGTTTTCTTCTCCGGCAGAGGGGCTCAACCTTGAAAACCTCCGGGTCTCACACTCGGGCAGGGATATTCTGGTTGAAGCTGACGTGGCTGCTTTAGAAAAAAGAGAGGAAGAAGAGTGTTTACAGGTATAGTAAAAGACCTGGGAGTGATTGAGAGTATACGCGGAGGCCGGGTTACGGTCCGCACCGGACTGGAAGGGGTATCCCCGGGAGACAGCGTTATGGTGGACGGGGTCTGCCTTACAGCCGGCAGTGTCGCTCCCGGAAAGGTGAGAATGGATATAGGGAGAGAGACTCTCTCCCGCACCTCCCTCGGGAACCTCCGTTCCGGGTCAAAGGTAAATATTGAGGATGCCCTTACCCTCTCATCCAGGGTGGGAGGCCATCTGGTTTACGGGCACGTTATGGAGACTGGGCGTGTTATGTCTCTCAGGCGCTCCTCAAATACACTTTTAATGAGGATCAGGGCTTCCCGGGGGTTTCTCTCAAAAATATTCCCGAAGGGGTCGGTGGCTGTAAACGGGGTCTCGCTTACCGTAAATACTGTAAGAAAGGATTTTTTCGAAGTGGGGATAATACCCGAGACGCTCCAGAGGACAAACCTCGGGTTATTAAAGGTTTCCGGACGGGTTAACCTTGAGGCCGACCTTCTTTTGGCGGCAGCGGGGTCCTGAAACAGGGAGCCCTGAGGCAAGAACAGAGAGGTATAAATGAGCGGAGAAGAATTTGCCGGAATTGCCAAAGCTGTAGAAGAGATAAAACGGGGAAGGATGATAGTTGTTGTGGATGACGAATCCAGGGAGAACGAGGGTGACCTTGTAATGGGCGCATCGGCTGCGACCCCGGAAGCGGTAAACTTTATGGCTTCTCACGGGAGAGGGCTTATCTGCGTCCCCCTGGAGAGGAAAAGGCTTCAGAACCTGGGGTTAAGACCTATGGAAAGGAGAAATTCCAGCGAAGCGGAGTTTACGGTATCGTGCGACGCCTCAACCGGGGTTACAACGGGGATATCGGCCGCCGACAGGGCCAGGACCATAAAGCTCCTCTCCGATCCCGCCTGCGGGTCGGAAGATATTTCCACTCCCGGACACGTATTTCCCATAGCCTACAGGGAAGGAG
>SLGR01000198.1 GCA_007136585.1 Candidatus Sumerlaeota bacterium
CATTCTTTTCTTTCCTCCAATGCGTTTAAACTTCCCAGGCGACTTAACTCCATTACTAATGCAGCACCGAATACCGTAGCCGTTTTTATCTGCGGTCTTATACGATCGTCTTTTATCTGATCTATCCGACTTCTCAGATTGTATACTTTATCCGAATATCTCAGAAATCTTTTTAAGACAGCTTTATCCTTTCTTTTTCAATCGCTCCCAGTAACTATCCGATATCTTCTCCAGCAACTGCAATATGTCCCGGTATCTTGTAACCCATTTTTTTACTTGTTCTTCTTTTTCTTTAGGGATGTACAACTGCTCAAGATTCCCGTTCTTGCTGCGGCTGAGATACATGGATTTATGTTTTTCTCCCCTATAGCACTTGCAGCCTTCTGTCCCGCAAGTGTGCTGCCGGACTGTAAGCGAACCCCTGACGAACTCTCCCCAGCCAATATGGGGTTTCAACTTTGAGCGACTGTTCCTCTCTTTTTCTGACATCTGTATTCTTTTCACGACCTCCTCCTTATACCTTAAGTATGTATAAGTTTAAACAAAAAGTCAACCCCCGGAGACGAATGCGAATTTGCTATTAATTTTTTACGAAGTGTTTTTAGACGAGAGTTGTTTTCTAGTTACGGAATCGCTGAGTCGACCTGATGAACCCTTCCAGCACCTCCCAGCTTTCCTTCAGCCGCTCTCTGAGGTCGCCGGATTTCCGGACCGGATATCCCCCGGAACCCGATGCCTTGAGCATCGCCCTGTAAAGCTCCCCGGCTGTAACTGACCCTGCTGGTATAAAAGGTATCCCCATATACTCGCAGAAACTGCTCACCTTGGGGTCGTAACTCAGCCCAACCGCCGGAACCCCGCATATAACCGCCGCCACGAGGGCGTGAAGTCTGCCGGCTGCTACAACACTGGCCCCGGAAAAATATTCAAAGATATCTCCGGGGGTCTCCCAGGAGATCTCTTCAATTCCACCTCCCATTGAGTCCAGGCCGCGGTTTAAAGGCACGCTTAAGCACCTGTACCCTTTCTCCCGGAGTTTATCCGCGGCCGCCGACGCGGCCTCCATAAGCGGGAGAGATTTCCAGCGGCGGAGCGAGAAGACCGCCGTAGGCGTCGGGGGTTCTTTTTTTCTTACACGCTCCGGATCGTACCCGAATACAGGGTCCGCCCCGAGCTTATACACCACTCCGGGGCAGAGTCTTTCAAAGAGTCTCCCGGACGCCGCGTCCCTGAGTATGACCAGTTCCAACCCCTTAAGTGTAAAAGCAGCCATAAACCTGCTCAAAGGGCGGTTGAACGGCCCCAGGCCCTGGTTAAAAACCACGGTCTTCTTCCCCGTTATCCGGGCGAGCCAGATAAGGCCGAGGTAGTAATATAAAGTAAACGGACCCGAGGAATCCTGCAGGAGGCTCCCGCCGCCCAGGAGCAGTATATCCGAAGAAAAAAGAGCCGCAACCACTTTCCGGAGCGAGTATCGGTTAACGCATATACAGGCGGCGGCGGGGCAGCTCCCCGGCCTGATCAGCACCTTTATCCCGGCAGAGGGGAAACGCCGGCGCAGCTCGGAGGTTATAGATTCAAGTATAAGCTCGTCGCCGGCATTTTCAAACCCGTAATACCCGGCAATAAGAATACCGGGATCTTTTTCCTTTATCATAGTTCCCGGCCTTTACTCCAGATGTTTCAGTCCGGCTTCGGCCCGCCGGTTTCCGGGGACCAGCCGCTTTACAGCAAGGTACAGCCTCCGGGCCTCCTCTTTCATCCCAAGTTCAAGGTTAAGGTCAGCGGCCTTTAGAAGAAGTTCCGGGTCAGACGGAATCAGTTCAAGAGCATCTGAAACCCTGGAGAGGGCTTCTTCCGTCTTTTCTTCTCTCTGCAGGTCGGCTGCGGAGTCTAGAAATTCTGAGATCTCTTCCTCTCTATCCTCTCTTAAAGCCGCTGCGGTTCTAAGGGCCCCGGAGACCGCCGCGGCTTCTTCAGGGTAAATTTCAAGAGCCGAGATATAGGCGGCGGCCGCTTCTGAGACTCTCCCTGCAAGTTCAAGGTGGCGGGCGTAATTTATAAGATACCCTGCGGATCTCTCAAACTCCAGTAAACGGGCGTAAAGACGCGCGGCTTCCCCGTGCTTACCCAGGGATCCCAGGGTATCACCCTTCATTCTCAATATATCCGGGGAGACAGGGTTTATAGAGAAAGCCTTCTCCAGATCCCGCAGAGCCTCTTCCGGCTCCTCCTCCTGAAGAAGCATAACAGCCCGGTTAAAATATATCTCATCGTACCCGGGGTTTGCCCCGATGGCCTCGGTATAAGCGGAAACTGCTCTGCGGCGGTAAGCAGGATCGTCGTAGCTCATACGGGCGTACACGTTTCCTAGTTCGTACAGGGAATCCACTATGGGGTAGTAACTGCGGCTTTTCTGAAGCTCCTCCTCGGCATCAAAGAGCCTTCCCTGCCTTGAATATCCGAAACCGGAAAAGTAATGAACCGCGGACCTGAAATACCTGTAATTGTAAAGAGTTACCCAGATAAGAAGCGCCCCGGCAGCAGCCGGGAGTAACCGGCTCAGCCGCCCGGTCCTTATTACTCTTTTCGGGCTGGATGCCAGACGCCGCCCCTGACCTGCCAGAAACCCGAGATTCAGCCAGAATACAAGGGCGGGTATGGGAAAGAAGAGAGATACGTTCAGAAGGTTATCAACCCAGAACGAGAATGCCGCCACCGTAAGAAGAAGCGCCCCTGTCCGGGCCCCGCCTGTGGCGTGCCGGCAGAGCGCGGTTGCGTACTTCAGAAAGACTATCATAAAAAGCAGGTAAAGCCCCGTTCCGGCTATACCTGTCTGAGCCAGTATCTCCAGAAAGAAATTATGGGCGTTATTCGCGTGTGTCCTGAGATCCCTGTACTGCGGTCTTTCCACCAGGCGCCCCTGGTAAAAAGGATAGAATATTTCAAAATTCCCCCACCCCCGCCCGGCCAGCGGGGTATCCCGGAACATCTTAAGCGAAGACTCCCATATCAGCTGTCTCTGAGTAAGGGCCGCTCCCATCTGCCTGGTACTGAACATTGAAACCACCCTCTGCGAGAACTGACGCGAAGAGACCGCAAATACACCTCCTGTCAGAACCGCCGCCGCGGCCGATACCAGGATATAACTCCTTACCTTGCGTGGCAGGGCCTCTTTCTTAATCAGGGCGTAGATAACGAGAAAACCTATCCCGGAGAAGAGCCCTAAAAAGGCGCTGCGAGTCATTGCTATGCTGAGCCCCGCCAGGTTAACCGTAAGAAGCAGGACCCACCCCAGTATTTTTTTCTCTCCCGCGGCACGGTAAATTATCCAGTACACGGCTACCATAAGAAATGAAGAAAGGAAATTGGGGTTTCCCAGAGTGGAGATACTCCTCTGCCCGTAGGGATCAATCCCTTCAGGCCATATGAAATCCAGGTTGAGAAACTGAAGCACCGCGTAAGCCGAGGCAAGGGTCGCGGCCGCTATGACCACCGCTCTTATCTTCTTTCCCATCCTCTCGTCTGAGGCGGCGGCAAAGTAAAAAGGCAGCACCCCGCTGAAAAAAAACATCAGAAGAGCCCTTCCCGAGTACCCTTTTATAGCCGAAGAGTACCCGGGGAACCTTATAATCGAGACCGGCAGTGATAAGAGACAGAACCCGAAAAAAAGAAGAAGGGGCAGGTCAAGAAAAGTTGCCGGGAGCCTGACCTCCCTCTTCCCGGCGAGGCCGACTGCAAGAAGAAAGACCGAGAGGGCAAACATAACCTGGAGAACCCTCTCCTGTATAAGGTACGGGTTCCTGGTCAGGTTTGTAAAGAAAATAAGCGGTGATATAAGGAGGGCTGCCAGAAATATCCCGCGGGATAAGCCTGTTGTATTTACCTTCAAGATCCGAGTTCTTCCAGTTTCCTCTCCAGGTTACCGTCACCGGGGCGAAGCTCAAGCATTCTCCTGTAAATTGAAGCGGCATCTTCCTTTCTCTGCTGCTCTTCATAGAACGCCCCCAGGGCCCCGAGAATATCCAGATCCTCCGGGTTGGCCTCAACCCCCTCCAGGAAGACCCTTTCCACCTCGTCGGTCTCACCCATTCTTCTCAGAAAACTGGCAAGGTTGAGAAAAGTCTCGGGAACATCGGGGTTCCTCCTGACAGGTTCCTCAAAATATCTCCGGGCTTTCTCAGTATCTCCCCGCTGTAGGTTTATCATACCCAACCTGAAGTAGGAGTAGGGAAAGACAGGATCAACTATATTGATGTACCGCCTGAAACTCCTCTCGGCCTCCTCGATGTTATCCATTCTGAGGTGCATCATCCCTTCCTGAAAATGGAGCTGGACGTAGTTAGGGAACATTGACCTTACCCGTTTATAGGCATCAACGGCCTGGGAATAATAATGTTCGGCCTCCTGCCTTCTCCCGGCCTGCATCGCCTCGGAAAGCTGGTCGTTATAGACGTTTCCTTCAAAATAATAGGCCATTATAAATGACGGGTGGTACTCCTGCACCCTGTCGTAGAGTTCAAGAGCATCATCCCAGGCTCTGCGCTTGGAATGAGCTATGGCCCGGTTATGGTACCTGTTGGCGTTAAACCGCAGGGCGGCCTGAACCGAAGTTCGGTACCCCAGTATCATAAGTCCCAGTACCAGTATGAGGCGCGGACCGTAATTAACGGGGACCGGAGCGGACCCTCTACCCTTCTCATCTTTAAGCGGAGCCGAATGAACCACAAGCAGCCCAAGCATAACCCAGAGGATATAACCTGTTGATACAAACCTCGGGTTTACGTCCACAAAAGCATGCGTCAGGACCCCGATCAGCCCGGCTATCAGTCCGACCAGGTAGAACTCGTCATCTGTTTTTGCTTTCCCCACCCCCACCAGGGAGAGACGCTTAACGGCCACGTAGAATATTCCCGCCAGCAGCCAGATAAATACAGTAAGCCCGAAAACACCCTCGTCAAAGAAGACCTCCATGAACTCGTTATGGGCGTGATCCGTCTGGGTATTATGTCTTCCCTCCAGATGAAATATCTCCGGGCGCCTGTAGGCGGGGTAGACTATCCTGAAAGTCTCTATCCCGTGACCAAGGAAAAAGGCCTGTGCCGGGCTTACGAATATAGGCTCCGAGATCATCTTCATAGTGGAACCCCAGGTGAAGAGTCTGAAAGTTATGGACCGCATTCTCTGCATTGAGGCTATGGTGACCGCAACGGAAGCAAAGAGCATCACAGCCGCTGTAATCCCCAGAGCTATCCTCTTTAAAACCTTCGGGTTTCCCTCAATGAGAAAGAGGGTGGCAAGAACAACAAAAACCGATATGTCGGCTGCGGCGCCCAGCCAGCTTCCCTTCGCCCCGCACCTGTATATATTATAGAGAACCGCAGCTATCATCGCGTACCAGTGCCACTTGCGGGTAAGCATAGCCTTGGCAAATACCAGAGGAAGCACCAGCACAAGCCATGCGCCGAAGAAATTCGGGTTGCCGAAAGTTGAGAAAGTCCCCCTGAAGGCCCCGGCCCATATATGCCAGTCAAGGCCGGCGGCCTGAATTATCCCGTAAACAACTATTATGACCAGGGATCCCATCACCCAGTTGAGCACCCTCATGAAATCCTCTTTACGGTTAAACTCATATACTATCGCAAGGAAACTCCCCACATAAACTATGCGCCGGAGAAGTCCGGGCTCAAAGGTCTGGAGCTTGTATGGGGTCAGGGCAAACGATATCAGTCCCGAGAGCAGAAAGAGAAGCGCCGGAACCAGAACGTATTTCCTGTCGGATGCCAGTTTGAAGCTGCCGCGGTTAATCCTCTTTGCCAGCCAGATAATCAGAACCAGCGGCCCCCCTGTCTCAAGAAGTGTTATTTTTATCTGGGCAGAGTCATAGGTCTCAAGAAAAAAATGCACGGCTATGGTGCTGACAAGTATAGGAATAAGGTACTTCAGCATCCTGTCGGCGTACTCGTCAAGCCTGTTGAATATTATTCCGAGAAAAAGCCCGCCGATACTTAGAAAAGCTATTATATTGTGGATATTCTGCAGAAGGTTGCCGTCAAATATCCTTAGAAAAGGTATCAGAACGAAAAATGAAAATAAGATAATATCAGTCATTTCAGATGGTCTCCGGTCCTCCCCCCAGAGGCAAAACCTGGAGCCGGTGAGGAGACTCGAACTCCTGACCTATCCCTTACGAGGGGATTGCTCTGCCACTGAGCTACACCGGCTTTTAGTGATGAATATTAACTTATTAGGACCGGGGCTGTCAATGATAAAAAAAACCTGTTATCCCCGATCCGGGGGAGTCTTCAGGCATTCAAAAATCGTAAGGGTATACTCCCCCTCTCCGATGATATTATCCCGGTAACCCGAGAGGGTATCCTCAAGCGGGAGTATCTCACTTACCTTAAACCCCGCCCCGGATAGAAAACCCTGCCAGTCTCCGCGGGAAAAAAGCCCCTGCTTATGCACATCCGTGATAACCTCAAGTTTTCCCTCGCGTCTTATAAGGTATAGAAGAACCGCCTCGTAAAACCCCGGATCCCGGGAAAAGTTATTCTCAAATAAAGTAACGCTCACACCCCCTCCGGAGCCTGTATAGACAAAATTATTCTCCCGGAAATCCTCACGCAG
>SLGR01000022.1 GCA_007136585.1 Candidatus Sumerlaeota bacterium
AAGTTGCTCCCGGGCTGACAGACAAGGACTCTGCCTTTGATCCTGGGGTTGTAAAGACGCCTGTGCGTATGCCCGCCCAGTATTAAATCCACTTCTCCCTTAAGCTCTTCCGCAACCTTAAGGTCATGTTTAAGCCCGCAGTGTGAAAGGACCACGATAATCTCTACCCCCTTCTCCCTTAAAACTTCCGCTGCGCTGCTTATGACAGGCACAGTATCCATAAATTCAAGGTTTTCAATATTCTTAGGGATTGAAATTTTATCCATTCCGGGGGTAATTACGCCTATAATACCCACATCTATTCCATTTAGGGTTTTTACCGTGTAAGGGCTGAGATAACCGGGGATTCCACCTGTATCTGATTCCCTTATATTGGCGCCAAGGAGAGGGAAATCCGCATCGGAAGCAAGGCTGGAGAGAACTTCCTGCCCCAGGTCGAACTCGTGGTTCCCGAGAGCCGCCGCATCATACCCGAGATGGTTCATAAGCCTGATTACGACCCTGCCTTCTGTAAGAACCCCCTCGGGAGTTCCCTGGAAAATATCCCCGGAGTCCGTAAGAATATACGGAGCTGATATACCCTTAAGAAAAGTAGAGAGGGCCCCCAGACCGCCTATATCCGGGTTTTCATCTCTCCAGTATGCCCGCTCGGGGAGTATGCTTCCGTGACCGTCTGAGGTAAATATGAACTCAAGCCTTCGGACGTTGCTCCGCCAGTATAAAAAGTAACTTCCTACTGAAAGAAAGATAACCAGCAGGAACAGGAACAGTCGCTTGAGGTGCTCCATCTTATCCTGAAAATCTCCGGTTTCCTGAGCCGGATCCGACTGAACCTCTTTTACTCACCCGGACCACCTCAAAGATCAACAGCCACTTCCATTGATTTCAGGAACTCCTCGTTTGATTTTGTGGAGCGCATTTTCTCTACCATAAGCTCCATAGCCTCCACGACCCCCATGGGGTTTAGTATCTTGCGGAGTATCCAGACCTTGTTAAGTTCCTCTTCCGTAAGCAGAAGCTCCTCTTTCCTGGTTCCGGAGCGGAATATATCTATGGCAGGGAAGACCCTTTTGTTTACAAGACGCCTGTCCAGGTTGACTTCCATATTTCCCGTACCCTTGAACTCCTCAAAGATAACATCATCCATCTTGCTACCGGTCTCTATCAGGGATGTGGCTATTATGGTGAGGCTGCCCCCCTCTTCAATATTCCTTGCCGTTCCGAATATCCTTTTAGGCCTCTGAAGCGCCTGGGAATCCACTCCCCCCGTAAGGACCCTGCCTGATGACGGCGCTATAGTGTTGTATGCCCTGGCCAGGCGGGTTATGGAGTCCAGAAGAATAACTACGTCATTGCCGTGTTCGGTAAGTCGTTTTGCCTTTTCTATAACCATTTCGCTCACCTGTATATGCCTCTGCGCCGATTCGTCAAATGTTGAGCTCAGGACCTCACCCTGCACCGAACGCTGCATATCGGTTACCTCTTCGGGCCTCTCTCCCACAAGAAGGACTATTAGCGCAACCTCCGGATGGTTCGTGGTAATGGAGTTGGCTATTTTCTGCAGAAGAATCGTCTTCCCGGCTCTCGGTGGAGAAACAACCAGCGCCCTCTGCCCTTTGCCTATGGGAATCAGCAGGTCCATTATCCTTGTCTCAACATCCTTCGACACAGTCTCAAGGACAAGCCTTTCTTCAGGGTATAACGGTGTAAGGTCTTCAAACCTTATCCGGCTTCTTATAACAGAGGGGTCCTCTCCGTTGACAGCTTCCACCTTCAGCAGAGCAAAGTAGCTTTCCCCGTTTTTAGGCGGACGGACCTCGCCATATATCTCGTCGCCCTTTCTCAGCAGGAACTTCTTTATCTGCGAAGGCGAGACGTAAATATCGTCGGGTCCGCTGACATAGTTGTTTTTGGGAGACCTCAGAAAACCAAAACCGTCGGGGAGTATCTCCAGGACACCCTCCTTGTAGATACGTCCGGATTCCTCGCCCTGACGGGCTTTCATTATACCCATAACCAGGTCTTTCTTCCTGAGAGTGTTGTAATCATCCACGTTAAGCTTCCTGGCTTCCTCTTTCAGGTCCTTTACGGTCTTTCCGTTAAGCTCTGCAATCTTCATTAACCTTCCTCCTTAATTCACTGAGTATTTTTTTTACCTTACGCTCTGTCTCTTCGCGCGGAATATCTGTTTCCACGCAGTAATCGGAACGCTTTACTTTCTCTTCCTGCGCAAACTGCATATCAACCCATTTTTCGGCTTCTTCAAGGGAGCATCCCCGTTTCTCCGCAACGCGTTTAAGAAGAACCGGACGCGCCGCGCATGTGGAGATCACCCTGTCAAAATACCTGCTCCACCCCGCCTCATACAGGAGAGGAACCTCCGCCGCGCCGAGATCCCGGCCCTGGTTCCTCCATTCATCCATCTTTTCTTTTATCTTCTCAAACACCAGGGGATGGGTCATTCTCTCCAGTTCCTTCCTGAAAAAGGGATCTTTAAGCAAGTCGGCCGAGAGCTTATCCTTATCAACCCTCCCCTCATTCTGAAAATACTTTTCCCCCCATCTTTCCCTGATCAATTTCCAAAGCGGCATCCCGGGTTCCCGGAGTTCTCTGGCGATATCATCAGAAGAGACCCAGGGCACCCCGCACCCGGAAATAAACAGGCAGACCTCTGTTTTACCCGAACCTATGCTTCCGGTAACAGCGACCTTCAGCACGGCCGGAGGTCTCTGAGATTTGCGCCTTTCCTGAAATCTACAACAAGCGGAACGGAAAGCTCAATGGCGCTTTCCATTATCTCCCGGAAACCGGGAATATACTTTACGCATTTTTCTTCCGGAACTTCAAAAAGCAGCTCGTCGTGAATTTGAAGAAGGAGCCTTATCTCCCCGCTGTTTAACCCGTACTCCCGTGAAAGCTTCACCATAGCCGCCTTTATAATGTCGGCGCTTCCGCCCTGAACCGGGGTATTTATCGCCGCCCTCTCACTGAGGTTTCTCCTCGTATAATTCCGGGAGTTAATCTCCGGTATAAACCTCCTGCGCCCGAGAAGCGTGGTTACGTGTTTACTGGCCCGGGCCTCCTCTACGGTCGTTTCCATATACGTTTTAACCCCCGGATACCTCTCAAAATATTTCTCAATGAACTCGCCTGAATCGCTCTCACTCATATCCGACCGTTTTGCCAGACCCCAGCTGGATATCCCGTATACTATTCCGAAATTAACCGCTTTGGCCTTTTTCCTCATATCTTTCGTTACTTTATCTTCCCGGACATCAAATATCCTTGCGGCGGTCATGGCATGCACATCCTGTCCCTGTCTGAAACTTTCGGAAAGAGCCTCGTCCTCTGAGAGGTGCGCCAGGACCCTGAGATCTATCTGTGAGTAATCAGCGCTAAGAAAAACATATCCAGGAGAAGGGATGAAAGCGCTTCTTATAAGACGCCCCTCGCGGGTACGCACGGGTATATTCTGAAGGTTGGGCTCGCTTGAGGAGAGTCTTCCCGTAGCGGTGCCGGCTATATTAAATCTTGTATGAAGCCTGCCGGTCTCCGGGTCCGCAAGACGCCCCATAGGCTCTATGTAAGTGGAGAGAAGTTTCTGAAGATGGCGGTACTCAAGCACGGCACCCGGAAGGGGGTGCCGGTCTTTCAGCTTAAGAAGAACATCCTCGGCTGTAGAGTAACCGGATTTTGTCTTCCTAACGGGTTCTAACCCTATTTTTTCAAAAAGAACCTCGGCCAGCTGCGGAGATGAATTCACATTAAACCGGGCACCGGAAATCTCAAAAATATTTTTCTCAATCTCCCTTAATTTCCTCTTAAACTCTCCCTCGGTATCTTTCAGAGCCTCAGTATCGACTCCTACACCGGAAAGCTCCATCTCACCAAGAAGGGAAGCAAGCGGAAGTTCTGTATCACGGTAGAGCTCCCCGAGTTTCAGGTTTTCCAGTTTTTCGTTCAGTATATCCCTTAGATAAAAAACAGCAGCCATCCTGGCGGAAACATCGCGGGCTGCCGAACCGATCTCTTTCTCTTCCGGAGAATCCCCGTACTCAGCGGGAACCCAGTCAAGGTGCCTGGCGCATATCTCTTTAAGGCTGCCTCCGCCGGATCCCGAACCGGCTATATAATCAGCCGTTACCGCGTCAAAACCCGGTTCAAGAGTAACTCCGCACCCGGATTTAAAAAGTTTATATACTTCCTTAAAGTTGTACGCAGAAATTCTAATCTCCCCGCGCCGGAGACAGCCGCCTATTATCTCTTTTACCGTATCCCATCCGGGCTGCTCCGGGGCGCCCAGGTACCCGTGCCCCATAGGTAGGTATACCGTAGAAGCAGCCGTAAACCCGAGTCCCAACCCCGCGGGCGCGGCAGATTCCGAACCACTGCGGAAAACCGGCTCCAATATAAGATCTCTTTCAGGAGAACTTAAAAAATTTTCCAGTTCTTCCGCGCTGAAAATAACAGAAGTCTCCACTTCCCCCATAAGTTTTTCAGGTTCTATCCAGTCAGAAAGAAGTTTACGGAAATTCAGCCCGGCAAACTCTTTTCTGAGCCGTGGTGTATCAGGGCCTTTCCAGAGGCAGTCATCTATGGTAAGAGGCAGATCCAGATTCTCTACCAGCCCGGCGAGTCTCTTTGTATTGAAAGCTTCCTCTTTTCCCTTTTTCAGCTTATCGGATAAAGGACCGCTTATATTTTCTATATTCTCATATATAGTCTCAATATCTTTATATTCTTTCATAAGCTTCTTTGCGGTAACCGGCCCAATCCCTTTTACCCCGGGAAGGTTATCCGACCGGTCGCCTACAAGAGCCAGATAATCAACAATCTGGCCGGCCTCCACCCCGAAATGTTTCTTCACATTATCCTTCCTGTAAACAATATCTTTCATCCCGTTTAGAATAACAACCCCGTCACCTACCAGCTGCAGTATGTCTTTATCTCCCGTTACGATAACAGCATTAAGGTTACTCATCCGGGCAAGACGGGAAAAAGTGGCTATTATATCATCAGCCTCGTAACCTTCATAATCCAGGTGCTTTATGTTAAGGGCGTCAAGCACAGGAAAGAGTCTTTCAAACTGATCCTTCAGATCCTGGTCGGACTCAGGCCTCTGAGCCTTATACTGGCTGAAATCCCTGTGACGGAAAGTCGGTTCCTTATGGTCAAAAGCCGCAAGTATATGCGTAGGTTCCTGTTCAGATATAACCTTGCGGAGCATCTTAACAAATCCGTAAACGGCGTTGACCACCCTGCCATTTGCGTCCGTCAGACGCGGCAAGGCATGAAAAGCCCTGTGAAGGTACGAATTTCCGTCAATTAATAATATTTTTTCTTCAGGCATGCAGTGGTATCTTAAAATTACCGGCACTGCCGGTTATATGTAAAAATGTAAATCTGATTTTTTTTCAAAGGCGGTTGTTTCGCGAAAAAACCTCTGCCAAAAAATATTCCGCTTTCGTTGAGAAAGCTTCCGGCACTATCTTAATATTACTGTATAATAGAAAACGCAAGTGTTTATCTGCTATTTATTTTAATTTTCCACCCGCCAGTAGATGGAAGTCTCTGGTAAGTCAACTGAAGTTTAATAAAAACTTGATTAAATGTCAAACTTCTCTTTTCCTTTCGCGTTCAATCTCCCTCCTTGCGTCTTTCTCCCTGAGGGCCCTTCGTTTATCGGATTTTTTCTTACCCCGGCCCAGGGCCAGTGAAACTTTTGCCCAGCCGCGGGCAAAATAAATACGAGTGGGCACCAGGGTAAGCCCTTTAAGCTCTATATGCCTGGCAAGCTGGCGTATCTCTCTCTTTTTAAGCAGGAGTTTTCTTTCCCGCATCGGGTCATACTCCCGTTCCTGCGACTTATCGTAAGGACTTATATGGGCGTTAACCAGAAAAACTTCACCCGACTCAATCCTGCCATAACTCTGTCCGAGCTGAACATGCCCCTGCCTCACCGATTTAACCTCAGAGCCGGTCAGAACTATCCCTGCTTCGTACTCCTTGATTATTTCATACTCGTGGTAGGCCCTCCGGTTTCTGGCTATACTCACTTATGAGCCGCCTTCAGCCCCTTAAGGCCGTTCGTATCTGTTTTAGTGCTTCATCCGGATTTTCGGCACGGGAGATATATGAACCCGCCACTACCTCATCTGCTCCGGCTTTCACGCACTCAGTTGCCGTAACCGGGTTTATTCCTCCGTCTACAGATATCCGGAATCCGTAATTACGGGTTTCCCTTATCCGGTAGAGCTCGGATATTCTATCAAGAGATTCAGGTATGAACTCCTGCCCGCCAAATCCTGCAAAAACACTCATCACCAGCACGGATTCCGAAAACTCAAGATACGGCTCCAGACGGGAAACCGGGATATCAGGATTAAGGGAAACTCCGGTGCGGTTCATCCTGAGTATGGAGCTATTACCGGAGTTTAGAGTCTCTACGTGGAGAGTAACGGTATCCGAACCTGACTCAAAAAACCTTTCAATGAACCGCTCGGGGTTTTCAATCATCAGATGTGTATGAATAGGAACGGAGGTTACGGAACTTACCGCTTTAACTATATCGGGTCCAAAAGATATATTATCAACAAAATGCCCGTCCATA
>SLGR01000106.1 GCA_007136585.1 Candidatus Sumerlaeota bacterium
AAACAAGCTTTTCTCCTCTCATATCCCCCTACAGGGAATATGATATAGGGCTCTCTCTCAAATGTAAAGTTGGAAGTAGATGCTTTAATAGGCATTTGCATGTACATATTATACGAGGAGATTTTACCCATGGATAACCAGAGAAAGACCACGATCGGACTGGAGAAAAACCTTGAGGCCCTTTTATGCTATCTGCTCGGATGGGTTACCGGGATTATCTTTCTGATTTTTGAGAAGGAAAACAGGTACGTCCGTTTTCACGCCGCGCAGTCTGTAGCGGTATTCCTGCCAATTTTTGTCCTGGCTTACGCGCTGGGGCTGATACCCCTGTTCGGGATACTGCTGGGCTGGATACTCCGCCTGGGGGGGATAGTGCTGTGGATTTTTCTTATGTATAAGGCGTTTAACGGGGAAGAGTACAGGCTCCCGATCGCATCAGATATGGCAGATAAGATAATTGGCGGAACTTCCGGAGAAGAAGAGAAGAAAGATTAACCCGTAGCCGGAGTTACAGATACTGATTAAGACTCTCACTCTTTTACTGCTTGCCGCCGTTGCGTTTGTCCCGGTCTCCTGCCGCGATGATGAGCGCGGCATATATGTTTTTATCATTGCGGTAGACGGTATGCGGGCAGATAAAATGCAGCAGACTGATACCCCCGCGATGGATTACCTTGCCGACGGGGGAGTTGTTTCATTTAACAGCAGGGTCAGCGTGCCTTCCCAGACAAGGGTTAACTTTGTCACCATCCCCACCGGCGCACACGCCGACCGGCACGGGATTGTTGGCGGCTCTTATTATGACGAAGATTTCAACCTGGTGCGCACCGATTACCCTGACCCTCTGACCGCGCAGGATAATGTCCTTGTCCCCACTATATTTGAGGTCCTTGAAGAAAAGGGTATCAGAACAGCCTATATAGCCACCAAGGGATATGAACTTGTAGGCGGTAGAGGCGCATCGATTACTTTCGGGGGGCGGGATGATTTCCCGCCATATATCTGGAGGCACAGGTACGATGATGAGGTAAACGGCTCTTCCGAAAGATCCCTGGAACTTAAACTCGAAATGGATGAGATAGTTCTTGCAAAAATGAAAGAGGCTGTCCGGGATGAAGGGGCCGAGTTCTTTATCGCAAACCTGGGCGCCCTGGACTATATAGGACATAAACACGGTGTAGAGACCCCTTACTACAGCCGCGCTTTAGGTGAGGCCGATGCCAGGATTCAGCGCTTTATTGATTTTCTAAAGAGAGAAGAAATCTATTCCGAGAGCGCTATAATTATAACCTCGGACCACGGGTTTACCCATATAGAGAACCCGGAAAACGTGCTTATGGGAAGCAGGCGCCAGCCGGCGGTCAGAGAGCTGGCCGGGGCGGGTATTAAGCACGAGGCGCTAAGCCGGGGCGGTCTTTCCTTCTCTCTTTACCTTAAAGATCCCGGGAAGGCGGAGAGAGCCCTGGAAATCTTAAGAACCATTGAGTGGGTAAGCAAAATTTACTCAGAACACCCACTTGAGGATCTTGACGGAACCTTATCTGATCTGAACTACTATTTCCCCGGCAGGACGGGAGATTTTTTCATTGATGTCGCACCCACCCATACGCTGAACTTTGATAACAAGGGACAGCACGGCTCCACAGCGGATACCGATATGATAGTCCCTCTAATATTCTCGGGTAGAAATATAGCTTCAGGAGTAAGACTTGAGTACTCCGAAAGCGTTGATATAGCCCCTACAGTGCTTGCCGTATACGGACTTGACAATACCAAATACCTTGAGGCCGCCGGAAATATACTTGACGGGGTAATAGAGTTTCCAAATTAGGAAGCGGAACCCCGGTAATTGTTAACAGCACCGCAGTAAAGAAGAAAGAGAAAACTCATCGCCTTCAGCACGGCGGCGACAAGAAGGGTTCCGGGAAGCCCCAGTAACGGGAAAAGCACGGCGCCTCCCAGAAACCCTCCGACCCATCCCCCCGTAAGGTCGGCCCCGTAAAGAACCCCGGCGCGGCGAATTACTCCCCTGCCTCCTGCCGGAAACTTATCCGAAGCCAGGGTAAACTCGGCCCCCGTGAGCCCGCCCGCACAAAAGGCCGCAATAATAAAACACGCATGAATAAGCGCTGAGGCAGCCGGGCCCGATAACAGATCATCTACGGGTATTTTCAATACCAGGTAAAGGCCTGCAGCAAAAATTATTACCCCCGCCTCCAGGAAAGCAAGATTCCCGAAAGCTCCAGCAACCGGGATTTTCTTCCTCGCCAGCAGCGCCCCCGATGCGGCCCCACCCATGAAAAAGGCTATCAGCATACCCGCCCAGTAGTACACATAACCGTATACCGCCTGAAAGGCAAAAAGAAGGGTTAAATCAAATATCATTGATGCAAAACCGGTACTGCCTATACAGAAAGTAACCGCCGTATCCAGAGGTTTTTTACTAAAATACCCCGCAGCACCGAAAACCGCAATAAGAAGCGCCCCCGGAATGTACGCTCTTTCAGGGGAATACCCTGTAAAAAAATCAAGGAAACGGTTGGTTCCGGGGGAAAATTTGGAGTTAATGTAACGCTGGCTCAGGTAAACTCCTATAGGGGAAAAATCCCGGTTAAGCTCTGCTGAGAGACCCCTCACTGACCTGTAGAAATCCTCCGCGCGGTCCTCCCTGTGCCTGTACCTTATATACTCCGGGCTCATAACTTTTACCCCTTCAATCCGGTCCAGTCTTTCCCGGGACTTCCGGGCGGAAACAAGAACAGAATCCGGGGAACGTGATGCCGTAAAAATATTAAGCCCGTCTCCGGGAAAGACCCGGACATACTCAAAAACGTTCTCAAGCGAGCCCAGTAAAGCGGCGTTAAGATCCCTCATTTCTTCCGAGAGGTAACTCAGAGAGCCGGGAAGGCGAATAACCAGTACCCCGTCTTCCCTGAGGATTTTCCCTGCCTGGCGAAAGAACTCTACCGTGAAAAACCTGTTAATCTGGAGAGTTGAGGGAAGCGAAAACCCGATAAAGACCGCATCATACAGTCTCTCCGTTTCCCTGACCACCATCCTTCCGTCCCTGTAATGCAGTTTGACGGGCTCCCGGTCAAGCTCCCCGGGACCGGGCTCAGCGGAAAACTCCTTAACTTTTTCAATAACAAGGGGATCCTGTTCGGCGTAATCTATTTTTTTCACCCCGTGCCTCAAAATTTCATTTATTACTCCGCCTGCGCCGCCGCTTATCACCAGCACTTTCCCGGGATCGGGATGCATAAGCAGAGGAAGGTGAATAAAATCCTCTATCTCTACTGTATCCGGAAAAGGGACCGAGATAACCGGAACCCCGTCCGAATAAAAGGTGAACTCCCCCCCGGTTTCCGTAACTGCAAGGTTTCCGTAAACCGAGTCTCCGTAATAAACCATATTCTGCCCGGGCCACCTGAAGGCGGCGGATTTCTCGTTAAGCCCCCTCATTAACTTTAGTGACGGGAAAAAAACCAGAACCAGCAGGGCGGAAAAAACCACCCTTCTTACTGAGACGGAGAAAGGCAGCCGGGAACCGGCAAGAATAAGAAGGGCAGTTATATTCAGCATAATTACCGCCAGCGCCGCCTCAAACGAGTTCATATAAGGGATAAGAAGATAGGTAACAAGGACCCCGCCGGATACCGTCCCGGCTATCTCCATCACATAGACCCGGGATATGATATCCTGCCGGGAGTTTTCTTCCGCAGCTTTGACCCTGAAGCGGCTGTAAAGCCCGCACCCTGCTGGAAACAGGGCCCCGTGAAGAAAACCTGCGGGAAATACCAGTATAAGCGATGATACCGCTACCGCAGCAAGCCCCAGACCCTCTCCCGGGGCCGCGCCAACGGCGGTTCTTATGAACCGGGAATAATATACCGATACCGGAAGGATAACCGAAAAAAGAAGAGTAAGAGCTATGAAATACCCCAGTTTTCGCGGGGACCTTTCCAGCCTCCTTCCGGCCGAGAAAGCTCCTGAGGCTTCCGCTATCAGCCAGGCGGAAAGTATCAGGCCTATTGTCATCTCGTTACCGGAATAGGTTACGAGAAGCTCCCTGAGCAGGATCACCTGGGCCGCTATGCCGCTGAACCCTGTAACGGCAACGGCAAACGCCGGTTTATTTTTCATAATATCCGGGAATTTTTATTCCCAGACCCCCGGTATTTTATGGCCGCATCCGGGGCATTTCCCGTTCCGTATCCTGTTGGAACGGACCTCAAAATGAACCCTCTCTATGAGCTTGTTTCCGCAGGCCGGACAGAAGGTGGAGTTTCTCCTGTGTCCCGGAAGGTTTCCTATGGAGACGTACTCAAGCCCCTCCTCTGAGGCGATGCGGAAAGCCTCCTCCAGCGTGCTGACCGGGGTCCGGGGAAGATGAGTAAGCCTGTAAGCAGGTGAAAACCTGGAAAAATGTAGGGGAATTTCCGGGCCCAGGTTATCCTTTATCCACCGGCACATCCGACGTATCTCGTCCGCGGAATCATTCAACCCGGGTATTATAAGATTAACAAGCTCAAGCCAGACCCCGGAGAGGCCTATTATTTTCAACGACTCAAGCACAGGATCAAGACGCGCCTCGGAATTATCATAGGCTTTTTCCGAAAACCCCTTTATGTCTATCGTGACGGCATCTGTGTATTTCAGAAGCTCCCTCAGGGGGTCAGGGCGGAATGAGCCGTTGGAATGGAAAAGCACCCTTACCCCTTTCCGGCGGGCAATGCGGGCGGTATCGTATACATACTCATAGAAGCTGATAGGGTCGTTGTAGGTAAAGGATACCGTGGGAATATTTTTTTCAACCGCCAGGTTCACCGCAGCCTGCGGGGTTATTTTCATATAGCTGCCCACCTCTTCAATGGATCGCTGGGAAAGATGCCAGTTATGACAGTGCCGGCACCTGAAATTACAGCCGGCTGTCCCGAAACAGAGCATTTCGGTGCCCGGCAGGAAATGGTGCTGGGGTTCTTTTTCAACGGGATCAATATTAACGGCCGAAGGGCGGGAGTAAACCAGGGTATAAAGCCTCCCCCCGGTATTCTGCCTGTTACGACAGAATCCTCTCTCCCCCTCCGGCACCAGGCACTCCCGGAAACAGAGCCGGCATCTCACCTTCCCCCCCCCGGCCTTCTCGTAGAACATTGCCTCTTTCTCCGGCTCAACCCGGGCCGGGGGAGTAGCTCCGGTACGGGTGTCGTTAAACTCAGAAACGGAGGAGCCTCCCCGGATATTTTCAATAAAATACTTAACCCAGCTGAGAGAAGCCGCAACCCCGATGAGGTAAAAAAGAAACCTTCGCCGGGTTATCTTCCGCATACCTTCCCTATAATAAAGTTGCGGATCCGGGAGCCCGGCACTTAAGACCCCTTACTGCCGGTTTTTTTATTTTTAGCGGATATTCGGGCCCAGGTATCCCTGAGAGAAACCGTTTGGTTAAAGACCGGAACCCCACCGAAGGCATCTTCTGTATCCGCCGCAAAATATCCTTTACGCAGAAACTGGAACCTCTGCCCCGGAGAGGCCCCGCCCAGAGAAGGCTCGCCCTTGCAGTCTTCCATTATCTTAAGGGATTCGGGGTTTACGGTATCCTCAAACCCGGTTTCCTTGCCGGCAGAGAGCGGGTCTTCCTCTCTGAAAAGCCTGTCATAAAGCCTGACACGGATATCAACAGCGTGCGGGACCGAAACCCAGTGCAGGGTACCCCGCACCTTTCTTTTATCGGGAGTCTCACCTCCTTTTGAAAGCGGGTCGTACCTGCACCTGATCTCCTTTACCTCCCCGGAGGGATCCTTTATGACCTCCCGGCAGGTTATGTAATAGGCGTGCTTAAGTCTTACCTCCCTGCCGGGGCTCAGCCGGAAGAATTTTCTCGGCGGATTCTCCATAAAATCCTGACGCTCAATATAAATCTCCCCTGAAAAAGGAATCATCCGGGTTCCGGCCGAAGGGTCTTCGGGGTTATTAACCGCCTCAAGCTCCTCTGTTTTTCCCCGGGGATAATTTTCTATAACCACCTTTACCGGGTCAAGAACAGCCATAACCCTGGGAGTAATACTGTTAAGATAATCCCGGGCGCAGAACTCTAAAAGAGAGATATCAACAGTGCTGTTTGCCTTGGCCACCCCTATACGCCTGCAGAACTCCTCCAGGACCTCCGGAGGGTACCCTCTCCTTCTGAGCCCCGAGACCGTAGGCATCCTGGGGTCGTCCCACCCGGAAACGCGCCCCTCTTCAACAAGTTTAAGAAGTTTCCTCTTGCTCATTACAGTATAGCTCATATTAAGCCGGGCAAACTCAATCTGTCTGGGCCTGTATATCTCAAGTTCCTTCAGAAACCAGTCATAGAGAGGCCTGTGATCCTCAAATTCGAGGGTGCATATTGAGTGGGTTATCCCTTCTACGGAATCCTCTATACAGTGAGCGAAATCATACATGGGGTATATGCACCATTTATCCCCCGTACGCTGGTGCCTGCTGTTAAGTATCCTGTATATGACCGGATCCCTCATATTCAGGTTCGGGGAGGACATATCAATCTTTGCCCTGAGAACTTTCGCCCCGTCCGGAAACTCGCCTCCGCGCAT
>SLGR01000066.1 GCA_007136585.1 Candidatus Sumerlaeota bacterium
CGGATTTTGAGGAGTCGCTCAGGCTGGAATCCGAGGACAGGTACCAAGAGAGGCTGGGGGTAGTCTCGGAGCTTATTGAGAAACTTGACGGTATGTATTTTCAGCATTCCTTTAAAGTCGCCGCCCTGGCCTTTCTTATAGCCTCGGAGATGGGGCTTGACCGGGAATTCGCCGGGCTTATTTATGATGCGGCCCTTCTTCACGACGCCGGAAAAACCCTGCCCGGGATAAAGCGGCTTGTATCCGGCAAAAAGAATATAGGTTCCCGGGAGTTTGAGGTAATAAAAAGACATACCCTGAAAGGGGCAAGGCTCCTTGAGAGTTACGGGATGCCGGATTATTTTATCTCTGCCGCCAGGGACCATCACGAGAGATGGATGGGAGAGGGGTACCCCGACGGGGTAAGCCGGAAAGAAGTCCCGCTTATCGCCAGGATAATAGCCGTCGCCGATGTCCTGGAGGCGATAACCGCCGAGAGGCCCGGATCCGTCCCGGAATCCCTTGAGTACGCGCTGAATTATATAGAAGAAAATAAAGGAAGTCTTTTTGATCCTGAAATTATTGAGGCACTCGGGCGGGTAGACTTACTGAAAATGCGCAGAGTGATTTACGCGGAAGTAAGCGTCGCAACCGGTGACGAAACTGACCCTGAGACGGTCATAGAGAGACTCTCCGATGAGGGGCTGCTTACACCCGGTGACGCGGATCACCTGAGGAGCCTTGCCGAAAAGACCGATTCCCCCGGGGCGATGGCAGCCCTTCTTGAGGAGCTTATCCGGGAGGGGTACCTGGTTACAGGCGATATTGAGATACTTGATTCCATAGCGGAGATGACCCATCTTCCCGATGCCCTGGAGATAATACTGGATATAGAGACCCTCTTTGATAGCGGGAAAATTTCCAGGGAAAACCTGCCGCATTTTATAAACCTTCTTGGTATAACTGAAGTGGATTACGATGAGGCCCTGGAGATGATATCGGAGATGAAAACAGAGATAAAGGGTCTGGAAAAGGTCTCCATAAGCAGGGGTCCGTTAAGCAGGGTAAAGAACCTGAGGACCCGGGAGCTTTCTCCCGGGGAGGAAGAGACCGTATGGGGCGCCGTATCCGGGATAATGCGGGAGGCCTCAGAGAGCGGGGATATCTTTCTCGAGAGAACCGCATCGGCTCTGGGTCGGTACCTCGCAAGGGGCGATATAGCGGTTTTTGAGGGAGATTTTATTGACAGGGATAACTATATACTAGCGGAGATGTGCGGGGAGAGGCTCCTTCTTTCCACAGAGGTGCTTCAGAGCCGCTCCTTCAGAAGCGTGATGCAAGAGCTTCTCCTTCACCTTGGGGGGTGCGATATGACTCCTTCCGTAGCAGAGAAAATATCTTCATATGTAAGGAGTAAATCCCTGTGGGGGTTTGGCGGAAAGATATTCCGGTCTGTATTAAGGATCTTAACCGGCCGCCCTCTCTTCAGGCGTCTCACTGCGCCTGAGATGACGCATTATTATACCCGCAGGTCAGCGGAGAGGGATACGGGTGTTATCTATATACACGGGAAAGGGGAACTTGAGCTGGCCTTTGCTGTAGGGAAAAAACTGCATTTTATGGAAAGGCCGGGAGGGGCTGACCTGACAGAGTTTTCAATGAGACTGGCGGAGAGTTTTGATGTTCTTATGGTCTCTCATACTATGCTTGACCGTATATTTAAGACAGCCTCCCTGGGCCTTGAAGAGAATATGAGGAGGTACGTCTACCCCGCGCTCAACCGTATATTCAACAGAAAGGGTGTCCTTTCGGATAAGAAGACCGTGGTTCCCGTGGGTAACAGTATGGGCGGGCTTTTTACCAGTCTGGGCGTATCAGAGTTTTTTATTGACACCGAAGGCAGCCTCAAACCCGAAACCTATGATCCGGGTATCGGGACCGTTGTTCTTATAAACCCCGCCCTGAACGGGCTCTCAAGGTTTGCGATGAACTGGATGAAGTTTACTCTTCAGTACCTTTTCTGGCGCATATACGGGGTTGTGACCGGGAGCGAACCGCTTCTTGCGGGTCTCTGGGTAAGGGACGGGGCCCTGGGTGAAGCTCAGGAGAGAATGAGAACCGCCGCCGCCCATAAAAACTTTCCGTATATTATAACCGTGGGGATGGAGACCGGCGACGTGCCACGGCTTCCCCTTGGGCTTCACAGGAACAGGATAGTAAGGGAAGCGCTGAACCTTATCGGGTTGAGCGGAAAAGATGATACTATAGTTGATCCTGACGGCGTGAGAGGTTTGGGGCGGGACGGAAAACCTCTTTTCCCGGGGAGGTACACACCGATAATCATAAGGGGTCTTTCACACGGCCGGTACAAAGAAAACCTTCCCGCCTCTCTTGCGGAGCGGCTTGTAGAGCTCACCGCTAAAGAACTCCCCGCATCCCGGATAGAGGCGGTTGTAAACGGTGTATCCAAGGGAGCGCTTACCTCTTACGGGCCTGAGAACCCCCTCTATGTTGATAAAGATGATAAGGTCGAGCTTATTGAGATAGCGGAAACCCCGGCGGACCGGAATGTTACTGTAAATAAAACCCGACATCCTGAGAAGCTATCTTTCTCCGTAAAGAAGACAGAAGGGAGATGGGAAGATCTTCCGTCAGAGAAGGCCTGGGCGGTTATCCTTGATTATTATCTTTCCCGTATGAGTCGCTCGGGAGAGTTAAGCCCGGAAAGAGAGCATATAGCTCTCACGCCGGATATGCCGGAGTTACTTGAGAAGGTATCAGCCGATTACGGTCTCAGTACTGTGGAACTCCCCGCGGGGCACCTGGAGTCGTATTCTGACGTGGACGCGCTTTTCGGGTTCGGCCCGGGAATACTCCTTATGAGGGGGCGCAGGGTCAGTCCCCTTGAGCTTATCTATGATATTATTGACGAGAACCCTGCTGCTGTCACTGAGATCCTTGATGAAATTTACCTTCGCCACGGGTATTATGCCCTCCGGGAGCATATAATGGAATTTCCCGGCAGCAGGGAACTGAATATGTTTATTGAAGCGATAAGAAGTAGTGAGAGAGTCGCTGAGGTAAGAGAAGGCGAGCCTCTGAGCGGGCTGATTCTTGAAGCGGTACTGAAGGACAGGGCGGTTATAAGGCTCTCCCGTGTTTCGGAATCCGGATTCGTAAGGGTTTCCGGGCATCTGAGCGCGCCTGCGTCGGAACTCCGGGAACTTGAGGGGGTAAAGGCTTCGGCTGACGTATCGCTTGACGAATCAATGGATGTGTTACTGGCCGTATACGGGAAATACCCCGGTGTTGAAGATATTTTTGAAGAATTTGAAGCTGTCAGGGGCCCCGACGGAGAAAGAACCGGGTTTAAAGACGGAAAACTTATCATAGAGCCGCGGAAGTACGACCTGCTCAATGAGATCAGCCGGACTCCTGAAGGAGAGGGACTGGCCTCCGACCTTCTAAAAATAATAGCGGCTTACGAAAGGAGCAGGACCCGCGCAGGGGTTACAGGCGATATTGACAGGCTCTATCTGCAGGAGCTTAAAGGTATGGGCCTGGAGGAAGGGCTTGACGCGATAGCGCTTCCTGTCTTTTTCAACGATTTCCTTCCGTTTCTTATTTCAGGTGAATTCCCCGGCTCCTCCGAGATAAAGGCGAGGCTTGATGAGGTCTTCAGCAGGGAAGATTATATTTCCCTTTCGGATTATTACAAAGGGGCCTTTACAGGTCGCGTTCTTACCCATATGGAGAGGTTCCTGGGAGAGAAACGCAGGGTCGCCGATACCTCCGGGACGGGGTATGTGAAAGCCGAGGATATCATAGACGGGTATTCCGAAACCGTATCAGGAGTTGCTCATCTTGTAAGGGCGGTCAGCGTCCTTGCTCTTCCTGTCGCGCCCCTTGCCGCGGTTTCCGGAGGTGTCTTCAACGGTTACGATGCCCTGAGGGCCCAGGATATCCTTATTCCTTCCGGTCTTGATATAGGGCGTCGCCTGCAACTGTTTATCACGGACATTCTCGGTGGAGGAAGAGGCGGGCTTGCAGAGGGTATAAACGCCGTTAAAATAACCAATATCCTTTCCGCCAACTGATAATCCCGTACCCTCCCCGCAAGTCCGGAAACCGCAGCGCCCTTTAAAAAGAGACCGTGTTAAGTTATAATTATAGATGTGTTCTTAACAGCTGTAGCAAAAATAAAACGAAAGAGAAAGGAAATTTAATATAAGATGAACAGAAAAACTAAAATGTTCTGGATGCTGAACAAGGTCAAGATAATAATTGTCATTGTTTTGGCGAGTCTTATTTTTTCGGCGGTAGCCGGTATGCTATCCGTGGAGTCTTTTTATAGAAGGCTTACGGTAGCGCAGATGCCCATGAACCTTATAATGGCCGGGTTCTCCGCCGTTGTATTTGTATCAATGTATTCTATTTTCCTGAGAGGTGGGATGTCCAGAATAAGCCAGGACAAGATAAAAGGTGAGAGCGTTAACGTAAAATGGGACGATGTCATAGGCATAGAAGAGGTCAAGGAGGAGGCCCAGGAGGTTGTCGAGCTCATAAAGGACCGAACAAGGATCACAAAGATCGGCGGACGGATACTTAGGGGTCTTCTTATGATCGGGCCTCCGGGGTGCGGTAAGACACTCCTTGCCAAGGCCATAGCCACCGAAGCGGGCATACCTTTTATATCAATGGCCGCAAGCGAGTTTAATGAGATTTTTGTGGGTGTCGGGTCAAGCAAGGTCAGGAAACTTTTCAAGAAAGCGAGGATAATGGCCTACGGTTACGGGGCCAGTATTATATTTGTTGATGAGATTGACGCTATCGGGCGCCAGAGGTCCTTTTCCTTCGGAAGCGGCCAGGAGACCAACAATACCCTGAACCAGCTTCTTGTTGAGATGGACGGACTGAAAGAGGATGACCTCAGCATTATTGTTATTGGAGCGACAAACGCCAGTGAATCGGTTATAGATCCCGCTCTTTTAAGGCCCGGAAGGTTTGACCGTAAACTCTATATCGGAAGACCCGGGCTGGACGGGCGTGAGGATCTCTTTAAATACTACCTGTCAAAGATAAACTACGACCCTGATATTGATGTCTCCCGACTTGCCCGCAAGGCCGTGTATAAGTCACCGGCCGATATTGAGAATATAGTTAAGGAGGCGGCGCTTATAGCAACCAGGGAAGGGAAGGATATAGTTGAGCATAAGGAAATATCCGCTGCCATTGAGCGCATAGATATGGGTATAAAGCATAAGCGAAAGATGACTGAACAGGAGAGAAAACGGGTTGCCTACCACGAATCGGGTCATCTTATGGTTCTTTGCTTTCTGCACCCGACTGATGATGTATTTAAAGCCTCAATTGTATCCAGGAAAGATACCCTGGGGGCCGTCTATCACCAGCCCCGGGAAGAGCTTTTTACCAGTGACAGGGACCATCTTCTTGCCAATATACAGGTAGCCCTGGGAGGGTATGTGGCGGAGAAACTTGTTTTCGGTGTAACCTCTAACGGGGTCTCCGGGGATTTTCAGAAGGCAATGGCCGAGACCCATAATATGGTCTGGAAATTCGGTATGGGCGGGAACGGTTTCATAGGAGATTTTACTGTGATACCTCCGGAACAGCTCTCTGAAAGGACCAAGGACGATCTCAATAAAGAAGAGATGCTTATCTTTAAGAACTGCTACAAGGAAGTTGAAAGGCTTCTCAGCAGCGAGAGGGCCCTCCTGGATGAGTTTGCCAGTAAACTGCTTGAAAAAGAGGAGCTGGAGTATGATGAGATTGAAGAGATATTCCATTCCTATGTCCCGTCGTCAAAAAAATCCTTAAGGAAAAAGCTGGAGGCCGAAAAAAAAGAACACCCCACCGGGTAAATGAAGTTCTTAATCCCGGTTGCGTTTATACTGTTTTTATCCGGATGCGGGGTAACCTACCCTGAGGGAGAACTGCTGGAGAGCATTGACCGCATACTCTCCGTTGAATACTCTATAGAAGATGTAAGGACAGCAAGAGAGGGAGGTTCACTCTGGTTTCACGTGCCTGTTAAAAGGATATTCAACCGTGAGCTTGAGCTCCACGAGGATCTCATAAAAAAACTCCGGAACGTCTCGCTTACCGCAACCCGGGTTTTCCTGAGTTCCGATGCTGATATTGAATTCTTCTGTATGTACATCTTTTCCGAAGACGGTATGGAGCTCAGAATGATCAGGCACACAGAGGATGTGGAGAAGGCCAGGATGTGGTACATTTCGCAGGAATCCCTGCAGCTTCGGTCAAAGACATCCATTGATTATAACCCTGTAGTTCTCGGTGAAAAAGCGGTGAAAAATATGGCCGGGGCGGATCCTGGGGATATACGAAATTACCTTAAAGATGATAAAAGGGATGATATAATAAGGTATATACCCGGGTTTGAGGAGATCGAGAGACTTAAATCCCGCCGAATCGCTGATGACAGAGCCCTGATTTACGCCGA
>SLGR01000183.1 GCA_007136585.1 Candidatus Sumerlaeota bacterium
CCGGAAGGCTTTATCTTCCCGTGCCGCTTCTCGTACTTTTCTATATTCTCCCCCAGAGCCATATGAAGTCTCTTCGCGTGCCCGGGCGACGTCAGTATCCTGGATATGACCTTTGCCTGGTCGGCCCCGGGGGGCCTGAACATAAAATCAATGACGAACTCTTCCGGGGAATGGGATATGAAACCCAGGTTCGCGAACCTGCCCATTGCGGTTTCTTCGTCTATCTTTACCTGAAGTTTCTTCTTTTCCGGTTCTTTCTGAGACACTTTCTTAACCTCCTTTACACCTCCCCCCCAGTCCGTATAAGTATGTTTACCTTTCCTGTATTTTCTGGGGTTCATATTGACTTTTCAGTTACTCCCTTAAACTTCTACCTTCTGAAAAAACTCATAACCAGCGTAATAACCGCAGAGATAATGAGCATAGAACCAAGCGGAATATACAGCGTAAAGTTATCCCTCCGTATAATAATATCCCCCGGAAGATGCCCGAGGCCGAACCTTACTATAACCCCGGCAGCTATAAGGACCGCTCCCGACATAATGAGCACCCGTGATATCCCGCCTGATAAGTTCACTTCACCTACAAATACCCTCCAGTACACCCTCAGCCTCTGACAGTATCTGTTTCCGGGTTTGCTCCGTCCCTCGGACGGAACCCCTCGGAGCCGAAGGCGAGAATGAGGAAAACCGTTCCGGCGGGGGCTGCCAGGATATTTTGATTTCTTTTTGCGAGTTTATGTTCATAGACGTTTCACTCCGAAAAACCTTCGCTTAGAGCAGCGGTATATTAACCTTACTCCGTCCCCAGTATCTGGTAGGCCAGTTTCTTACCCAGCTCCACCCCGGGCTGGTCAAAGGGGTCCACACCGAACATCCTGCCGGCTATAACGCAGGCCGCCTCAAGCTGGTAGATAAGCTCCCCCGTATGATAAGCGTTTACTTCCGGTATCTCCAGGCACATATTAGGACGGGAAGCTTCCGTAAGAGCCTGCATAGACCCCCGGCTCTCGGCGTTAAAAAGATCCCTTATGCTCTTCCCCGAAAGAAAATGCCCCCCGTAATCAATGCGGAGTTCCGGTTCAGTCTCGTTTACCGTGAGAAAGGTTATTATCTTGTCGCGGGGACCCTCCATATAAAGCTGCATCTGGGAGTGCTGGTCTGTAGCCCCCAGGGCCTTTACAGGGGTGGGCCCGGTCTTCTCGTTCTTTCCCAGCGACTCCGCCCAGAGCTGCCGGAACCAGTCCGCAGCCGACTCAAGGCGTTTGGAATACGGCATAAAGACGTTTATATTCTTTCCTTTTTTGTAGTAATAGTACTGAAGAGCCGCGTAAATCACCGGAACATGCTCGTTCTCCATCGCATCGGAGGCCCCCTCAAGAAGCTTCAGTATATCTATACCGCAGATCGCGGCCGGGAGAAGCCCCACCTCCGAAAGTACCGAGTACCTTCCTCCCACCGGTTCGGGAACGGGGAAGGTCCTGAGACTGTTCTCATCGGCAAACTCCCTCAGGAACCCCTTCTCTCCGGTTGTAATAACAATATGTTCTTTCCAATCCGGGGTCTCTTTCTTTAACTTTTCAAGGAAGAAGAAGAAGTTCGCCAGGGTCTCCGCGGTTGATCCTGATTTGGTTATTACGTTAAAAAGCGTCTCTTTGACGTCTATAAGCCGGGCAAGGCTCTCTGTCCAGGCGGGGTCCGAGTTATCAAGGACAAAGAGCCGGGGGCCGGGCCTATCGCTTCTCAGGTTATAGTACGGGTCGTTGAGAGCCTGGTGAAGGGTGATATTTCCGAGGGCCGAGCCTCCTATACCCAGCACAACCAGGTTTTTGAAACCCTTCAGGGAGGCGGCGCGGGCGGAGATATCCCTAGCCTCCTCAAACCGCAGGGGAAGCTGCATAAACCCCGGCGGATCCTCTTTCAGTTCTTCCAGTATCCTGAACCCGTCTTTCTTGAGAGATTCAAGTTTCTCCGGGGATATCCCCTCGGAACCTACAGCCGAAACAAGGGTATTCTCATAATTCAGGTTTATCATTACTCATTCCTTTCGTTTACTTAAGCTCATCTGCCTGTCAAGATTCTTTTCAGGAGGACCCCCGTCATAGCTCTCCTGTAATCGGCGGAGGACCTGTAATCGTCAATAGGAGAAACCTCAATCTGTATCTTCTCTGCGGCTTTCTCTATAACGGCAGGGTCTAAAACGCTGCCCTTAAGCAGCTTCTCGGTCCTGGAAACCCGCTGGCATCTTGGACCGACAGCCCCGGGGGCGATCCTTATATCCACTATTTTTCTTTCCGAGACAAACCACCAGGCTCCCAGGGAGACCTTGGAAACGGAGAGAGCCCCCCTGGGCCCTATTTTCATAAAAGAGGAGCGGCTCCCCTCAAGGACAGGTATCCTGAAAGCTGTTATGATCTCTCCCGGTTCAAGAACGTTACACCCCGGGGCCGTACAGAAACCGTCGGCGGGGACCTCCCTTTCACGGGTTCCCCTGCGCAATACAAGCTCCGCGTCAAGGACCGTAAGGGCCGGTATCGTATCCCCGGCCGGGTTTGAGTTCGCGATATTTCCGCCTATGGTCGCAAGGTTGCGTATGAGCGGGGATCCCATCTCCGAAGCCGCCTGGGCAAGAGCGGCGGCTCTCTCCCTTATAACGGGGCTGCTTTCAAGCTGGCTCATCGTAACAAGGGCCCCTATTTCTATTACCCCGTTGCTCTGCCTTATCTCCTTAAGCTCGCTGAAACCGGATATATCTATAAGAGGCCTCTCCTGAAGTTCGCGCTCTTTTCTCATTACCATTATATCGGTTCCCCCGGCAAGGTACCAGGTTTCCCTGCCGTCTGAAAGACGGGATATGTCTTCAATTTTTTCCGGCCTTATATACTCCATTACCTTAAAATCTCACCCGCCCGCTCAACCGCATCAATTATCTTCGTATACCCTGTGCACCTGCAGAGGTTTCCCGAGACAGCACGCCTTATATCCTCCCTTCCCGGGGAAGGGTTATCCCGAAGGAGAGCGTAAGCCGCTATAAGGAACCCCGGGGTGCAAAACCCGCACTGGACCGCGCCGGTTTCCATAAAGGCCCTCTGAATCCTCCGGAAAGACTCATTCCCCTCAAGCCCTTCAAGGGTCATAACAGACCTCCCCTCGACCTGCCCGGAAGCGACCATACAGGCGGTCACAGGTTTCCCGTCAAGAAGGACTGTGCAGGTCCCGCACTCACCCCGGCCGCACCCTTCTTTGAGACTTCTCAGAGCAAACCCCTCCCTGAGCATCTCAAGAAGAGGCCTGAGAGGATTAAAATCTATATTTACTTTATTATCGTTTAATATTAGAGAAATATTCATAATGTGCTTTAAGTTATTTTCTTGAGTTCTTCCATAATATCCTCGGGGAGGCAGGGGGTTTTTCTTACCCTGACCCCGCAGGCGTCGTAAATCGCGTTCATAACCGCGGCGGCAGGACCCACCATCGGGGGCTCGCCCAGACCCTTTGCCCCGAAGGGCCCTTCCGGGTAAGGCGACTCCACTATTATCGGGACCACGTCGCATACATCAACGGATGTGGGGACGGTATACCCGGTAAGGGACGGGTTGAGTATCCTGCCCTTTTCAAGGACAAGGTTCTCGTACAGGGCGTACCCCACGGCCTGCACAGCCCCGCCCTGTATCTGTCCCTCGGCCGAGGGAGTATGTATGGCTTTCCCTATATCGTGGGCCGCTACAAGCCTGAGCACCTTTACCTGCCCTGTCTCCGTATCCACCTCCACTTCGCAGGCGTTGGCGGAGAAAGTATAGACCGGGTACGCGTCCCCCTGCCCTGTCTTCTCATCAAAACTCACCCCCTCCACCCTGTACCAGCCCTGGGCCGCCATCTTCTCTCTTCTGGCGTAGGCCGCCCTTACAACCTCAATATACTCCGCCTCGCGCCCGTCGGAGGAGACGTACTTATGCCCGCTTACTGAAATATCAAAGGGGCGCACTCCGATGATATCCGCCGCGCTCCTCGTAAGCGCATCCCTTACCTTTAAAGCCGCGTCAAGGACGGCCCTTCCTCCGACCATAGTGGCCCTGGAGGCCACGGTCGGCCCCGAGTCGGGCACGCGCGTAGTATCGGGTTCAAGCACATCCACCATATCGTAAGGGCATCCGAGTGTATCGGCGCATATGCGGGTAAAGACAGTCTCGGAGCCCTGCCCCATCTCCACATTCCCCACTGCGACAAGGACGCTCCCGTCTTCTTTTACGTAAACCTGGGCCCCGGATTTGGCAAAGTACTTTCCCTCGGCTCCCAGCCCTACCCCGTAGAAAGTAACGGAGAGGCCCATCCCGCGCTTCTTCACCCCGGGATCACCGGATTTTCTCCTCCTGAAAGATATCCTCTTTACAGTACGCTCCAGCGCCTCTTCCATCCCGCAGGATTCGCCTATACGCTGCCCCGTAGCGGTAACCGAACCCGTCTTAAGCAGGTTCTTTCTTCTGAGTTCAAGCGGGTCCATATCAAGTTTTTCTGCAAGCTCGTCAATTAAGGATTCGTTGGCGAAGTTCGCCTGGGGCTGACCGAACCCCCGGAAGGCCCCGCAGGGTACGGTATTTGTAGCCATAACATACGAATCCGCCATTATATTGGGAATCTCGTAGGGACCGGTTATATGGATAAGTCCCCTCCAGGCCACTATAGGGGAGAGAGTGCAGTACGCCCCCCCGTTTACTATATACTCGGCCTCGCAGGCGGTTATCTTTCCGTCAGCCGAGGCCCCGTATTTTATCCTGGTCCGGACCGGGTGCCTCTTGGACATCGCGATAAAATCCTCCCGGCGGTCATAGATTATCCTTACCGGCCGCCCTGTTTTAAGGGCAAGCAGAGCCGTGTGAGCCGCCTGTAACGAAGGCATATCCTCCTTCCCTCCGAACCCTCCTCCCGTCTCGGCCTGAAGAACCCGGATCTTTGAGTACTGCAGCCCCGTAACCCTGACCAGGGCGTTATGCACGTAAAAAGGACACTGCATCGACCCGCTTACAACTACCCCCCCGGAAGGAGACGGAACCGCCGTCATTCCCATATTTTCAAGGTAGCAGTGCACCTGGTGTGAGTTCCGGTAGATCCTTTCGACTATGATATCGGCGGCCCTGAACCCCTCGTCAATATCGCCTTTCCTTATCCTGTATGAGGAATGTATATTATCGTCCCCCCCCACCCTGACGGTATCGGGCCTCATAGCGTCTACCGCCTCAAATACCGCCGGGTACTCTTCTATATCCGCCTTTAGAGCTTCCGCCGCCGCGCGGGCCTGATCCCGGGTCTCAGCTGCGACAAGCGCCAGCGGCTGACCCCGGAACTTGACCTCGGACCCAGCCAAACAGGGGTAATCGTCTTTTACAAACGGGACCGTATTCTCACCCGGTATATCCGCCGCAGTAAGAACCGCCCTGACCCCCTCCATAGCCCGGACCTCATCAATATTAAGAAACCCTCTGATTAGCCCGTGCGGGACCGGGCTCCTTGCGGTCGCCCCGTGCAGGAGCCTGTCGTGGGGAATATCTTCAATAAAAAGGGCCCGCCCCCTGACTTTTCTAAGGGCGTCTGACCTTATCTGCTCTTTTCTTTCCGTATTACCGGTCTTTTTCGGCATACTCAGCCCTCCTGCGCTGAAACTCCCGTCCCGGCCCCTGCTTCAATCCTCTTTAAGCTCCGCCTGCTCTTCGGAGGTTCGATCTCTCATATAGAGGGCCCCCGTAAAGCAGTTCAGGGTGCAGAAAGAGCACCCTATGCATCTGGAAGGGTCCGTCTCCGGGAGCCCGTCGCTATTGAGGGAGACCGCCTGGTAGGGGCACCTCGTGCAGTTGCCGCAGTTTACGCAGAGCTCCTCTGTAACCGCGGATATCCCCTTTTCCGGGGAGAGGTCCATAAAATCGGTCACCGGGTCCGGCTGGGCTATCCCTGTAAGTTCTTTCACCGAGGCCAACCCCCGGCTTTTCATAAGCCAGCTGAGACCGGATACCAGTTCATCAATTATACCGTACCCGTATTTCATCACTATGGAGCAGAACTGAACTGTGCCTGCCCCCAGGGCCAGAAAATTGGCGGCCTGAAGGTAATCCATGGGGCCCCCGTTCCCCGATACGACAACACCCGAAGGGACAGCCCTGGAGAGTGTAAAGTAACTTATCGGAACTACACCTTCACCGCTCATTCCCAGTACCACCCCGTTGGGCCAGCTCTTTCTGCCGCGGTCCTGGAACCCCATAACGGGAAAAGTATTGGCCAGCGTTACCCCGGCTTTCTTCTCAGGGTGTTTCGCAAGAACCTCCCTTACAGCTTCCATAACAGAATTAATTGAGGTGACGGCCGCAGTAAGTTTAAAGAGTTTGGGGGTACCGGGATCACCCGTATCCATAACCCAGTCTATAACCTTCGCGGTGAGCTCCGGGGACTGC
>SLGR01000236.1 GCA_007136585.1 Candidatus Sumerlaeota bacterium
ATTTTCCTTGGCGTAGAATGTCTTTGAGAGCACCCCGAGTATCTGGTGAGGGGATTTGCAGGAGGAGAAATGTTCTATCATATCCGGGTAAAACTTCTCCATGAACTCCACCCAGGCGGGGCAGCAGGAAGTAATAAGGGGGAGCGAGCCGGGGTCCTTGCTGAGTTTTTCACTGAACTCCGTAGCCTCTTCCACTATTGTAACATCCGCTCCGAAACTTGTATCAAATACAGCTTTAAAACCTATTCTCCTCAGAAGTGTATAAAGTTTTCCCGTCAGGTTTTCACCCGGGCTGAAACCGAAAGCCTCACCCACAGTAACCCTGACAGCCGGGGCGATCTGGACTACGCAGTGTTTCTCCTCATCCATCAGGGCCTCCCAGGCTTTACGGGTCTCGTCGTGCTCAAATATGGCCCCGGTCGGGCAGTGCGCGCTGCACTGGCCGCACCTTATACAGGGGGATTCCCTGAGCTCTATATCTCCAGCGGCGGAGATCCTGGTATAAAACCCCCGCTCAAGAAATGAAAGAGCCCATACGTCCTGCATCTGCTGACAGGCCTCTATACACCTGCCGCAGAGGATACACTTCTGCGGGACAAGCTCTATGTTCTTTGTTGATTTATCCTCCGGCAGGTCTCTCAGGTGTTTTTCAAATTTATCCTCCCGTATACCGAAATCAGCGGCAAGTTTCTGAAGCTCGCATACGTTGTTCCTGCCGCACTTAAGACAGTCATTGGGGTGATTTGAAAGTATCAGTTCCAGTACCCCTCTCCTTATCTCAATAATCTCCGGGTCCTGGGTTATTACCGACATACCCTCCTCTATGGGTGTGCAGCAGGCTCTCAGCATACGGGCATCCCCTTCTATCTTTACCAGGCATATGCCGCAGGCGGCCGAAGGAGGAAGGTCACGGTGCTTGCAGAGCGTAGGTATGGTGACCTGGACTTCTCTCGCGGCCTCAAGGATCGTAGTTCCCTCAGGAACGCTGACCGGAAGCCCGTTTATCCTGGCGCTTATTTTTTTTATTTTATTCTCTTTCATCGCACTTTTACGGCATCAAAACGGCATACCCGGAAACATTCTCCGCATTTAATACACTCATCACTGGATATCGTAAACCCTTCTTCCCTGCTTCCCTTTACGGCGTTTACAGGGCATTTTTTGAAACATATTGAACAGCGGGTGCATTTATCAGGGTCTATCCTGTAGCTGAGAAGTCCGGAGCATTTTCCGGACCTGCATTTTTTATCATTTATATGCTCAAGGTATTCTTCGGTAAAATACTTCAGGGTGGAGAAGACCGGGTTGGGAGCCGTCTGGCCCAGGCCGCAGAGCGAGGCCTTGGCCATTATATTGGATATCTCATTTATCTTTTCAATATGTTCCGGGGTACCGCTGCCCTTGGCTATATGATTGAGTATCATCAGTAGCTGGTACCCTCCTATCCTGCATGGCGGGCATTTCCCGCAGGACTCGTCAACGCAGAACCTCAGATAGAACCGGGCGACATCAATCATACAGTCGGAGGAATCCATTACTATCATCCCGCCGGAGCCCATTATTGAACCAAGGTCCTGCAGATGCTCATAATCTACCGGCGTATCCAGGTGATCCGCCGGGATAACCCCGCCTGAGGGGCCGCCGGTCTGCACCGCCTTTAACTCCATTCCGGTCTCCAGCCCTCCGCCTATCTCATAGACTATCTCACGGAGAGTTGTCCCCATGGGCACCTCAATGAGTCCGGAACGCCTTACTTTTCCGGTGAGGGCAAAGACCTTTGTGCCGGCTGACTTCTCGGTTCCTATTTCCGAGAACCACTTCCCACCTCTTTCCATGATGGGAGGGATATTCGCCAGGGTCTCCACGTTATTTATTATAGTAGGTTCATCCCAGAGACCCCGTAAGGAAGGATACGGAGGCCTGGGACGGGGAGTGCCTCTTTTTCCCTCAATGGATGCCGTAAGGGCCGTCTCCTCCCCGCATACAAAAGCCCCGGCTCCCAGGCGTATACCCAGGTGGAAACTGAACCCGCTTCCCAAAATATCATCTCCCAGGAGCCCGTATTCATAAGCCTGGTTTATCGCTTTACGAACCCGCTCAATAGCTATCGGGTACTCCGCGCGAATGTATAAGTAGCCATTTTGCGCCCCGGAAGCATACCCCCCCGTTATCATACCCTCTATTACGGAATGAGGGTCGCCTTCAAGAATACTCCTGTCCATATAGGCCCCCGGATCTCCTTCATCGGCGTTACATATGATAAATTTTTCTTTACCCTGAGCCTGGCGGGTAAAGTTCCACTTCATCCACGTGGGGAACCCCCCTCCCCCTCGCCCCCGGAGACCGCTTACCTTCAGTTCCTCAATCACCTCCTCCGGGCTCATATCTTTCAGTATCCTGTTAAGGGCCCCGTACCCGCCCGCGGCGATATATTCTTCTATGCACTCGGGGTCTATCTTTCCGCAGTTCCTGAGAACCACCCTCAGGGATTTGGGTTTTTCAGTGTAGCGGAGCTCTTCAATAACCTCCCCGCTAATTATGGTTCGCTCAATTATCTCGTCTATCCGGGATTCCGGAACATCCCGGTACATAACCCCGCCGGGCCATATCCTTAGGAATATACCCTTATCGTATATCCCCGAAAACTCTGTTCTGACCAGTTGGACGCTATCCTGAAGGTTTCTCTCCCTTACCCGGCTCAGGAAAGCGGCGTAGAAGTCCTCTGTCCGGGACGGACCTTTTACTCCTGTATCTGCTATAAAAACTGCTTTTATCCCACTCATTGCTCTTATTTTAAGGGTTCAGAAGTTCTCAAGTGATATACTCCGGAATCAAGGATGCGGCCCCCGATTATGTGCTCCTTTATTATGCGCAGAGCCATTTCTTCATTCACGTTACCGTAAAGCACACGGGGCATCCCTTCAACCTCTACTTCAACCAGGGGTTCGGCGTAGCAGGCTCCCAGGCATCCGCATTTCCTCAGGTTAATATCCAGCCTGTTCTTTTTCAGATGCTCCCCGAGGAAACCGTATATCCGGTCTGCCCCCGCCGCTATACCGCAGGTGCTCATACCTACCCGCACCCATCCGGAGGATAGTTTCTCCTGTCTCTCTTTTATCTTCTCAAAGTCAGGTTTTTTCATTTACCCGGTCCCTGCTTTCAGTGTACTCGGAAAGAATATCCGCAACCTGCGCCTTATCCACCTTTCCGTAAACCTTGCCGTTAACGGTCACAGCCGGGGCTATGCCGCAGCACCCCAGGCACCTTACTGTTACCAGGCTGAAATTCCCGTCCTGGGTCGTCTCCCCTTCATTGATGTTCAGTATCTCCCGGAACTCCTTTAGAACCTCGCCCGCCCCTTTAAGGTAACAGGCCGTTCCCATACAGATGGAGATGGTGTGTTTTCCGGGCTTATTAAGGTTAAAGTAATTATAGAAAGTAAGCACCTCGTAAATCCTGGCAAGAGGAACATCCAGGATTTCGGAAAGTTTTAAGGATATATCCCTCGGAACATACCCGTACCTGTTCTGAATCTCATGGAATATCATTATGAGGTTCCCGCGGCGACCTTCCCATTTTTCAATTAAATTTTTCAGTTCTTTTTCCATTGGAGCTACAATCTATTTAAATATAATTATTATGTCAATACCGGCGCGGCTTCCTTACGTATTTTCAGAAGACCGCATACGGTCATCATTAAGACTGCCCTGCCTGTACCCCTCTAGGTCCGCCGTTACGTGCCTGTACCCCAGCTCCCGCAATTTTCTTACGATATTATCCCTGTTCTCATTCCGGGTGAGTATTTCCAGATCGCGCGCGCTCACCTCTATCCTTGCACTCTCCCCGTGATGCCGGACCCTGACCTGCCATACTCCCAGACCTCTCAGAAAATCCTCTGCCCGGCCTATCATCTTTAACTTCTCCGGGGTTATTTTCTCTCCGCAGGGGACCCTGGAGGCAAGGCAGGCCCCGGGTGGTTCCTCCCAGAGAGATATATCAAGGCTCCGGAGCGCGGCGCGGATATCGTCCTTGCCGAGCCGGGCCTCTATCAGGGGGTGCCTTATCCCCAGCTCTTTTGCGGCTCTCATCCCCGGTCTGAAATCATTCAGATCGTCGCAATTGGAGCCGTCTGCCACGAACCTTATACCCTCTCTGCGCGCGATCTCCAGGAGCTTTCCGAAAAGCGACCTCTTGCACAGGTAACACCGGTCAGCGGGGTTATCCGTAAAGAGGGGGTCTTTAAGTTCCGCGGTATCTATGACTATATGCCTTACCCCTGTTTTCTTCGCAAACTTGCGGGCTCTCTCAAGCTCGGCCCACGGAAATATTTCCGAGCGGGCCGTAACGGCGACAACCTTCTCTCCCAGGGCATCCTTTGCCGCCCGGAGAAGCAGGGTACTGTCAACTCCTCCGGAGTAGGCTATAAGCAGACTCTCCATCTCTCTCAATATGCCTCTCAGCCTCTCCAAAGCAGGGCTTATTATATCATCCTGCATATATATTTTTCCTGTATTCCATCAATATTTCCGACCCTTCCTCCCCTGTTCTTCTGCCCCCGCTTTATGAGCCCTCTCCGAAACCGCGAAAAAACGCATCTTTACAGGCGAAACCCCGCATATTTTCTTTACGCCTTATCTGAAACGGAGTATGCTGCGCCGCTCCCCGAAACCTGAAAAATTTTGTTTCTCTGATTATAACAAATTTTATTTTTATGTATAATTCCGCCATACTCCGCATAATCAGAAACCCGGAGTAAGAAAGAAGGTGGTTTTCTTGACTTTGCAGACCAGGATTTTATAATATGTTCCCGTCAATTTGGCACCCTTTACAGGCGTTTTTTCAGACGGACTCCTGTTTTTATTTTTATGGTTTTGCATTATAAACTTCGGTTTCCCGCTTTTATCAGATGCTTTTTATCTACGGGATAATCAGGAAACTTTCAACTTTGGCAACCTGTTACGGATCTTTAAGGAGAGCTTCTTATGACTAACAGAAAAGAATACGTTAAATATTCATTGACTGCGGCGGTTCTGATACTGCTCTTTTCTTCTTCCGGCTTCTCTGAAACCGGGCGTAACTGGGCCGAGTGGCGGGGCCCGAACCATAACGGTATTTCCGATGAGACCGGATGGGACCCTGAGGCCCTGAAAAGACCGTTACGGGTTAACTGGAATATAAACGTTGGCGAAGGGTACTCCAGCGTTTCCGTAAAAGGAGATTACCTTTATACAATGGGGTATGACCAGTCATCCGGAGAAAATATTCTTTACTGCCTGAAAGTTGACACCGCCGAAGAGGTCTGGAGATACACCTACGAAGCTCCAAGAGGAAGGTACGCGGGACCCAAATGCACCCCCGTGGCACATAACGGGTTTGTCTACACTTTCGGGCAGGGCGGATGGTTTAAATGTAACGACGCCCGGACAGGAGAACTTATATGGAAACGCCATGCGGTTGAAGAACTCGGCGCAAGGAGACCGCACTGGCAGTTCCCTTCTTCCGTAAGAGTACACGGGCGCAAGGCTATTGTGAACGCGGCCGAGTCAGGCGTGGCTCTGGACAGGGAGACAGGTGAGGTTATATGGGTAAGCCCGCCTGGAACCGGCAACTATGCGACCCCCGTGCTTTATGAGGATAACGGGAGAACCCTGGCAGTTATTGTGGGGCGCGACCGGCTTTACAGCGTTGATGCGCGCACGGGGGAGACCGTATGGGTCTATCCCTGGAGTACTCCCAGGTCCATAACGGCGGCGGACCCTTTTATTTATAACGGGTTGCTTTATATCTCAAGCGGGTATCGTCACGGGGGAGCTCTCCTTGATATCAGCGGATCCGAACCGGAACTTTTATGGCAGAACAGAGATCTCTGTTCTCATTTCACATCTCCGATCATAATGGACGGACACATCTACGGGGTCAACGGTAACGCGGGAACTTCAGCCAACCTTAAATGCCTGGATATTGAAGACGGTTCGGTAGTATGGAGTAAAGAGCTCGGGTTCGGGAACATGATGGCCGCCGCAGGCTACATTATTCTGGTAACCGAAAACGGGTCGCTATACATAATAGAGGCTGACCCGTTGGGGTACAAAGAGGTTTCAAGCGCCCATAACCTGCTTGACAGGCTCTGCTGGACCGCCCCTGTCCTTGTGCGCTCTACGGTATACCTGAGAAACGACAGGGGAGATATTATCAGCATAGATCTCTCCCGGGAAAATAATTCAGAAAACA
>SLGR01000196.1 GCA_007136585.1 Candidatus Sumerlaeota bacterium
CTGAAGTTATTAAAAGTCCTGTAAGAAAAAGGTTCACAGAAAGACTGAACTCACCCATAGATACCAGCGTGGCGGGGTTTGAGACTATCATCCCCGCCTCCTGGAAGCCTATGAAGGCTATAAATAAACCAATACCTGCGGCCACGGCATTCCTTAATGGGAAAGGTATTGCCTTTACTATGTATGTCCTTACTTTTAAAAGGGTCAGAAGTATGAATATTAGACCCGAGAGAAAAACCGCCCCCAGGGCGGTCTGCCATTCTATCCCCTGACCTATCACCAGGGTATAGGTAAAGAAGGCGTTTATCCCCATGCCCGGGGCAAGGCCGAAAGGAAGGTTAGAGTAAAGCCCCATAAGCACAGAGCTTAAGGCGCAGACAAGAACCGTAGCCGAAAGCACGCCGCTGTAGCTCATACCCGAGGCCGAGAGTATCTGGGGGTTTACGAAAATAATGTAGCTCATAGTAAGGAATGTCGTGCAACCTGCTATAACCTCCCTTCCGGGTGTGGTATTGTTTTCCTTAAGCCTGAAAAGTTTATTTAGAGTGTCCACGGGTTATGCTGTAATTACAAGGGCAACCCAGGGAACGAGGGAAAAAACAAAGATAAGTATCTTATATAGGCCTATAAAAGAATAGAAGATTATATCAAAGGCCTTCCGGTCTATATCAAACCATCTGCTGTGTATACCGTATATAAAATCCCTTAATGATATCCAGAGTATGAACGTAAGTAGAAGAACCCCGGCGTTTAGAATAACGCACCACATAAAAAAACCTCTTAGTGACTGTAAATTCATATCATTTTTCCTCCTTATTACGGCAGGGCCGCATCTATTTTTCCTTAATTCTTAAATCAGAGTTTAACCTTACAGATTGAGGCCGTAGAAAATATGCCTTTTATTTCTCATTATGCAGCTGGTCTTTAATATTTTCAAGAAACGGGCAATCCAACCCTTTTGAATAATATTTTTCAAAATACTCCAGAGCTTTTTCCCTCTCTTCCATATCCAGATATACTTGAGCAAGCATTGCATTGACATAGATAAACAAATTTTTATCCTCTTCAATAGCGTAATCAGGAATACCCAGCAATATTTCTTTTATTTTTTCCAGCTCTCCTCTTAAATATTTAATTCTAGAAAGATGGAAAAGACTCCAATAACTGCGTGGGTCTCTCTCTAAAATTGAATTTAAAATTTTTTCAGCCTCCTCCGGGTCCCCTTTCCTATAATAAACTGCGGCGTACTCTCTAAGGGTCCAACTGTACTCTTCCCAGGTTTCAAAACCGTCCTCATCGTCAATTATTTCCTCCAAAACACTTAAGGCCCGGTCATGGCAGCCTCCCCGGGAATATATATTAGCAAGTCTCCTCCGCATCCAGTATTGATTCAACTCTCTGGTCTCTATCACTTCAAGATATTTTTCTGCTTCTTCATTTTTTTCTTCTCTCATAAGGAGATCAATAAATTCAAAAAGCGTATGCAGGTACTCCTCCTCGGTCTCAAACCTTTCCTCATCATCAATTATATCTTCAAGTATTGATAAGGCCCGGCCGGACTCCCTTTTAAGGGCGCTTATACGGGCAAGAAGACGGAAAACCCAGCCCTCCTCAGGGTCTCTGTCCAATATCAGCTCAAGGTATTGACCGGCCTCTTTTACTCTATCCTCTTCCAGAAGGAGATGGATATAATCGTGAAGTGTATGCAGGTAATCCTCCTCGGTCTCAAACCCGTCCTCATCATCAACTATATCTTCAAGTATGGATATGGCCCGGCGGGAATCCCCTTTGAGGGCGCTTATACGGGCAAGTTCCCGGAAAACCCAGCCCTCATCAGGGTCTCTGGAGACTATCAGCTCAAGGTATTGACCGGCCTCTTTTACTCTATCCTCCTCTATAAGGAGATGAACGTAGTCGTAAAGGGTATAAAGGTACTCCTCCTGGGTCTCAAACCCGGCCTCATCATCAACTATATCTTCAAGAATGGATAAGGCCCGGCCGGTCTCACCCTTAAGGGCGCTTATACGGGCAAGTTCACTGAGTGCCCTGCGGTTCTGAGGATCTATCCTGAGTATTTCCTGAATGAGTTCAGCGGCATCTTCATATTCGCCTGACTCGTAGCTCCTGCCGGCAAGTACATATAACTGTTCCTTCCACATCTCCTCTATACCGGGAGGTCTCCTGCGCAGAGAGTGCCTGAAATAGATAGCTGCGAGTATTAAAAATCCTGCTGTCAGGGATAAAATCAGAAGTTTTTTCTTAAGTTCCATTAGATATTTTTTATAAAACCGTGTCCAACACGAACTCTCCCGCATAATAAGGAAACTCTTTAATCATAAAATCTAAACCTGAAACGCGCATGACCGTGCAGGCAATCTATTCTCCCGCAGGTTTTTCTTAAGCCTGCGCCCGGGAGAGTATAACAGAACAACTCACCGTCACAGAAGATCAATTTTTACCACGCGGGTCCGCTTTTGCCATAGATCGGAATACTTTATTTTTTTTAATAAGCTCACTGTATGTGCCGTCTGCCGTTATTTCCCCGTTCTCAAGAAGGTAAATAATATCACACTCCTTTACCGTTGTAAGGCGGTGGGCTATCATAATCAGGGTCTTTGTTGAAGCTATATTTTTTATCGCCTCAAATACAGCGGCTTCGGTGGTACCGTCCAGAGCGCTGGTCGCCTCGTCAAGAACGAGAACTTCCGGGTCGTGATAAACCGCCCGGGCTATACCTATCCTCTGCCGCTGGCCCCCGCTTAAGCGTATCCCGCGTTCTCCGATAAGCGTATCGTATTTATCCGGAAGTTTGTTCTCCACAAAATCATCTATCCTGGCTATTCTTGCCGCTTTCCTGATCCTATCCATATCCACTTTACTTTCCGGAACCCCGAAAGCGATATTGGCGGCGACCGTCTCATCCTGAAGATATATTTCCTGCGGGATGTACCCTAGGCTCCGCTGCCAGTTCTTCAGGTTATGCTCTGTTACAGGAGTTCCATCGGCAAATATCCTTCCGGAGCCGGGAGTGAGAAGCCCCAGGATTATATCGGCAAGGGTCGTCTTCCCGGAACCTGTCTCCCCGACAAAAGCTACTGAGGAAGAAGCCTTGATCTCCAGTGAGAGGTTCTCTATTACAGGCTCTGAATTTCCGGGATAGGCAAAGGTTATATCCTCCAGCCTGAGAGATTCCCTGAGTTTTATCGGCAGGACCGCCCGGGAAACGGAAGGTTTTTCAAGACGGGGCTCATCTTTAGAGCAAAGGTCCCTGTAGAGTGTGTTTACCGTATGAGCGTTAAATTTTATGGTGGTTATATTCCTGAAAATAGCCTGCAGGGCCGGCATAAGCCGGTGGGTCCCGAAAGCATACAGGCCCACCACGGGAATAACCGCAGAGAGTTCTCTTCCGGCCGCCATAAGGTAGAGAACTATGAGCATTATCCCTCCGAAAGCCACAACTTCCATAAGGTAATGGGGTATCTCGGAAGTTGTCTTGTAAGAGGCAAGGTATTTCTCATACTCCGAGGTAGGGCGGGAGAAACGGTTTAAGAAGACCTCTTCACACCCCATAAGCTTGAGCTGTTTTATCCCTCCGAAAGCCTCGGAGACGCTTTTATATTTAAGCAGGTTCTTTTCAAATCTAAGCCTCCCGCTCGTCTCCATTCTCCTTTTTACCGTCCTGAATATGACCGTGTAGGCCCCGCCTAGAACGGATATTACAGTAAGGGCAAGAAGAGGATCAGTAATAAATAAAAGTATGATTATAAGGAGAGATACTATCGCCTTTGAAGCCGTGTACATGACAGGAAACATAACCCCGTTAACAACCTGCTGGACTTCCGACAGAATATTCTTTCCCAGGTCCGCGGAGTTTTTATCAAGAAAAAAAACATAGGGTTTGTATATGTACCTGCTCATAAGGCGCCTGGATATCCTGAAGTTCTGGCCCCCGGTAAAACGGTACATACCCCAGAGAGTAAGTGATTTAAGAATGTTTCCGGCTATGAGTATAAGAAGAACTGCCAGCCCGATGAAGATAAGGAAGCTATTGGGGGTTGTAAAATTAAATAAGGTATAGAGAAACCTTAAAAAAGAGTTCCTGTAAATAACCCCGGGATCAGTAATTACGGAGAGAAAAGGCATTATCGAGGCTACCCCGGCGGCCTCGATAAAAGCGGTCAGGGTCATAAGCACAAAGAGAACGTAAAGTTTTAAACGCTCGGCCGGGGTGAGTATCCGGAAAAGTTTCTTTATTGTTTCAATCAATATGCCGGTTTCCTTCTAACGGTATATCCTTCCCGGCAGGGTTCAGACCCCCGGGGCAGAGGATCGTTCAATGGTTATTGAAGTGTCAGCTGCCAGAATCTCTGTTACCAGAAGATCCCGTTCGGGAAAAGGCTCTGGGTTACCGGTCCTTTTTAAATTTATAACCCCGATTACCTCTCCCCTTATTATCATCGGAACGCTCATACCTGTCAGGATCTCCTCATATTTTTTCATCTTCCTGAACCAGGGTTCGGATGTCACGTTTTCATCCACGAGTATAGAACTCCTTGTTTCCATAGCCCGTCCGCATACCCTCTCGCCGGGGTTAACCCGCGCACCCCTTACTTTATCCCGGCGCGAACCGGCGGCGCTTCTTACCACAAGTTCTCCGGTGCTCTTATCAGTAAGCATAAGAGAGCCACCATCTGCCCTTACCGTGTTTACTGCAACCTTCAGAATAAAATCAAGTATATCGTCAAGTTTCTCCGTAGAGGTCATAGCCCTTGAGGCCTTATGGAGGGCTATGAGGCTCTCAAGCTGGCCGCTTCCTGTCTCAAGCCTTAGTATCTGTTTTGCCTTATCAACGGCAGTAAGAAGCTCTTTTTTATCAAAGGGTTTAAAGACATAGCAGCAGGCCCCTTTTCTGAGAGCGTCAAAGGCGGCGCTCTTATCTTTCATTGTGCTTGATATTATGACCTCGGTATCCGGATGCCTCTCCCTTATAAGACCGGTAAGCTCAATGCCGTCCATGGACGGCATCACTATATCAACTACGGCCACCCTGAACCTCTCCTTCTCAAGTAATTCCAGGGCCTCACGGGCTCCCGAAGCCTGCGTTACGCTGTACCCTGCGGACTTAAGTATTACTCCAAGAAGCCTGCGTATATATTTTTCATCGTCAACTACAAGTATCTTTTCAGCTATCATCCGGATATTTCCTTCCGGTATTGGAACTCAAAACTTCCTTTCCAAGCACCCTGGGCAGTGAGATAACCACGGCAAAAAGAAACCAGAACGGCCCCATTATCCTGACGATAATGAAGGTGTTTGAGGTAATCCCGTGAACAAGAAGCGCCGCAAAGGCGCCTGTAAACCCTATAACAATCCCCTTAAGCCACGAATCGTCCTCAAGAACCCTGAATATTTTTAACGAGTACTTTAAAATATTATACTTTAAAAGCGCGAAAGCGTAAAACCCCACAGCGCCAAGCTCCACAAGAGTCCTTACATACTGACTGTCAATGAAACCCCTCCCCGTAACACCCCACCCGATAAAGGGCCGCCGCGGCCATGCTTCAAGAAGCATTCTGCGCCAGGATATAACCCTGGCAGCGGAGGACGGGTCTAGGTTCATCGCCCCGTACCACCCGCTGAAGGTGTAGGATATCCTTTCTATAAGAACGCTGTAAGTCCCAACCCCGAAAACAGCGGGAAAAAGGATCACTCCCGCTAAAGCGGCAGCCAGGAGACGCTTCCTGTACCTTGTTGTAAGAAAAATTACAGTAAGAAACATAACCGGAACCCCGGCGTATGTCGCCCTTGATTCAGTTCTTATGATAAGGGGAACCAGAAGGATGAGAAGCAGCGCAAAAAACGACTTGGCCGCCGCGGAACTGTGGTATATGATCATCCCCAGGGCAAGACCCGCTATGATTAAGAAATACCCTCCTATGGAAGCCGGCTCTCCCGGGTCAAACGGGGCGTGGATCCTTCCCGGGAAAATAAAGTAACTGTGTATTATCACTATTACAGCGCATAACACGAAAAAGCTCATAATAATCCTTAAGTCTTTTGGGGTTTTTATTACGTTATATGTCATCCAGAATATTATGAAATACTCAAGGTATTTAAGGAGATAGAATGCCGCCTGGCGGTAATCGGTATGCCCCATAACTATTCCCCTGCCGGTAAAGAGGAAACAGGCGGAGATGTAA
>SLGR01000252.1 GCA_007136585.1 Candidatus Sumerlaeota bacterium
AAATCCACCTGCCACTGGAAAATATTCGCGAAATTCATTATTGTCGTCGGATCAGTTATTCCGCTTCCGGCAAGAGCGGCGTAGAGGCTCGTCTGCACTTCTCCGGTCAAGGCCGCGAGTCGTTCTTCTATCTCGGGGGTCTGTTCATACGCGGTAAGACCCGCGCTGCTTCTTTCCACCACGTAATCAGTAAGCGGGTCGGGGTTAAAGACGAATTTAAGAGCAGCTCCGTAAGTAGTGTGGTAGAGGCGATAATTGTCTCCGGGGCGTATGCGCCTGGAGCTGTAGATATCTTCCAGCCTGCGGGTCAGTGAAAGGGTCTCCTGCGCGGGAAGTTTTCTCGCCAGCTCATTATACAGGGATCCCCGGGGCGGAATCTCACCTTCGGATATAAGTATTTTCTTTCCTTCACGCAAAGGATAAAGACTGCTCCCCGCCCTTAAAGATAGAAGCAGTACCAGGGCCAGGCATCCCCCGGCTGCAGCGGCCTTGATGAGCGTATTTTTAATTCTCCAGGTATATTTCATAAAAATAAAAGCAGAACAGGCAGAGTCTGCTGCTTTATGAGTCTCTTTAATAAGATTCTTATACATACTGAAGCGGTTTTGTCAAACCCGCAGGGGTTTTCCCGTTCCCGGTTTTGTTGACAAAGGAAAGAGTTCCCCTTTAAATTAGTAAGAGTTATGAGAAAGAAAACAGGGCTTATTATTAAAAAGCTTTCGCCTCTTGCCGCTCCGGTTATGATGCTGGGGGTCATATCCCAGATAGGCCAGGTGCTTATTCTCAGGGAGCTTATGATGGTCTTTCAGGGGAGTGAGGTTTCCATAGGGATAATCCTGGGCGCCTGGATGGTATGGACTGGAACAGGGAGTATCCTCGGGGGGGTTCTCGCGGAGAGAACCTCAAGACCCGGGGTTATCCTTCGTATCAGCGCCGTTATCGGGTTTTTGCTCATACCTTTAACGGTCGCTTCGGCCCGGCTGATCCGCGGTTTTTTCAACCTTCTCCCCGGGACATACCTTTCTCTTTCGGAAATGGCTCTGGCCTCTTTTGCGGTAATGGGCCCTGCCTGTCTTATTATAGGGGCCCAATTTGTTCTCCTTGCGAAGCTATGGAGGCGTAAGGATAAATCCCGCGGATCCGAGGGAGCCGGAAAGACCTACGCCGGCGAGGCGGCGGGAAACCTGGCCGGGGGCGTTATATTTACTTTTCTTCTGGTAAGGTATATTGACCCTCTGCTGATTTCGGTTCTTGTCGCGGGGTTTATGCTTTATTCTGTCTTTCACCTGACCTCGTCGTCCCCGCGGCGTACGGCAAAAGCGGTTTTACCCGTTCTTCTGGGTGCGGTCATACTGTTTATCCCGTTTAGTTCCGCCCTTGAAACCCGGCTTTACAGGGCCAAGTGGGGGGATCTTGCCCCCGGGCACACCCTGGAAGGGGTCTATAACTCAAAACACGGAGTCATATCCGTCCTTGAAAGGCAGGGGCAGTACAGTTTCTTTCAGAGCGGGCACCTGGTCTTCAGCACCGCGGGGCCCGGTACGCTCCGGACGGGTATGGAGGAGCAGGAGGCGGTGATCTTCGCCCATACGGCCCTTTCCCAGCACAGGGATCCCCGCAGGGTGCTCCTCATTGGGGGAGGGATGCGAGGTATACTCGCCGAGCTTGTAAAGTACCCCCTGGAAAGGATTGATTACGTGGAACTTGACGAGAGGCTCATAAAAGTGGCCCGCCCATACCTTTCCGGGGAGAGTATCAGGGCGCTTTCGGATGAAAGGGTAAGGGTGATTCACACCGACGGAAGGCGTTTTGTGAAGAGTTACCGGGGGGAGTCCTATGACCTTATTATAGCCGATATACCGGATCCGGCGACGGCGGTATTAAACAGATTTTATACCGGCGAATTTTTCCGGGAGGTCCGTTCAATCCTTGACAGAAGCGGCGTCTTTGTTACAACAGCGGTTTCAATGCCGGACCTGCGGGGGGTAGCGGTTACAAACCGGAACGCGGCGATCTACCATACCCTTGCCGGGGTATTTAAGAGGGTTCTGCCGGCCGGGGAGAGGCATCTCTTCTTCTTTGCCGGGGATGACCCCGGCCAGCATACCCTTGAGGCCGGGGTTCTCAGCCGCAGGTTCGCAGAAAGGGGTATAGAGGCGGAAGGGTTCTCTCCTCATCATTTTTACACCCTTTTAGAGGACTCCCACCTGCGAAGGATGAACTGGGTTTTGAGAAACCACGGGCGCCGCCCGGAGGCGCACCTGGAAGGCCCCGGCAGAAGCCCCGCCTTTCCGCCGCCTCTGAAGGAGCAGGAACTTACGGAGAAGGAACTTCCCCCGGTTATTGAAAGGTATTTCATTAACTCGGATTTCAGGCCGATAGGGTACTATTACACTCTTATGTTCTGGGAGAGGCTTACCGGAACCGGCCGGGAGAGTTTCAGGAGGATACTGGAGGCCGAACCCCGGCGCGCGATTTTTCTTTTTATACTGGCCCCCCTGGTAGCAGCGGGGCTGAGGGTCTTTACACCGGGGAGCAGGAAGAGGCCCGAGACGCGTTTCGGGGTGCTCTTCGCGGTTTTTACAACGGGGCTTTCAACAATGGCTCTTCAGATAGCCCTGATATTTTCTTTCCAGAACATTTACGGGTTTGTATACGAGATGATAGGGCTTATAGCGGCTATCTTTATGTTCGGCCTCGGCCTCGGGGCTCATCTTTCAAACCGGTATGTGCGCGATAAGGCAAACCTCCGGCTTCTGGCCCTTATGCAGGCCCTTATAGCGGGTTTTGCCTTTCCGGCGGCTTACCTGCTCCCGGCCGCTGCCGGGATACCTTCTCCCACCGCGGTATTTGGGGTCTTTGCGACTCTTACTTTCACGGCCGGGCTTGTAAACGGTTTTGATTTTCCCCTGGAAGCGGCCTGCTATCTCCGTGCGGGGGGAAACCCTGAGAGATCCGCCGGGGCGGTTTACGGGACAGAGCTTTTCGGGGCCTGCGCGGGATCGGTTCTGGCCGGCGCGGCGGTGGCCCCGCTGATGGGTATATCCGCCTGCTTCCTCCTGGCCGGCCTTGCGGCCTCTTCTGCTTTTCTGGTATTATTAATATGCAGAGGAACGTCGTGACTGAGAGAAAAACAGATAAAAAAAATATAGGGCGCAGGGAGTTTCTGAGGTCCGCCGCCTCAGGGGCCTGCGCCGTCGGACTGGCTGCTTTTGCCGGGAAATGCGCCCTTGCGGCCTCATCGCAGACTTCTCTGGAAGGGGCCCGGAAAGGACTTGTAAAACCCCGTAAGGGGGACTGGTATGAGCCCCTGGAAAAGAGGAAACTCAGGTGCGGGCTCTGTCCCCGGGAGTGCGTACTTTCACCCGGTGAGAGGTCTCCCTGCCGGGTCAGGGAGAACCGGGACGGGTCTCTGTATACCCTTGCTTACGCCAACCCGGCGCTTATCCAGGAAGATCCTATAGAGCGTAAACCTTTCTTTCACGTCCTTCCCGGTTCAAGAGCTCTATCGGTATCTACGGCCGGGTGCAACCTGGAATGCAAGTTCTGCGAGGTCTGGGATATGGCACTTGCCGCTCCCGAGGAGGTCTACTCTTACGAGGTTCCTCCGGAAAAGGTTGTCGGCTACGCTCTGAAATCCAAACTCCGCTCTGTAAGCTACGCATTCGGCGAACCCGTGGTGTTTTACGAGTATATGAAGGAGACCGCCTCACTGGCCGCCGGGGAGGGGCTTCTTAACCTCATCCATACGGCCGGGTACATAAACCCCGGCCCCCTTGAGGAGCTTTCCGGTTTTCTTGATGCCGCCAACGTTGACCTGAAAGGGTTTGACGGGGATTTCTACCGCGATGTCGCCGGCGGGGAGCTGGATCCGGTGCTTGATACGCTCAGGACCCTTAAGAGAAAAGGGGTACACCTTGAGATTACAAATATCCTTATACCTTCCCTTAATGACAGCAGGGACGATATAAGGAAAATGTGCGACTGGATAGCCTCCGAGCTGGGCCCGGATGTCCCGCTTCATTTTGCCAGGTTCTACCCGCTTTACAGGCTCTCCCGGCTTCCAAGGACCCCGGTCTCCGCCCTTGACGAAGCCAGGGAAACGGCCCGTAAATCCGGGCTCAAATATGTTTACGTTTCAAGGGTAACCGGACACGAGGGGGAGAATACCTTCTGCCCCTCGTGCGGGGAGAAGATAATAAACCGTATAGGGTTTGTAGTTGACAGCGTAAAGATATCGGACGGGAAATGCGCCCGGTGCGGTGAGGGTATCCCCGGTATATGGGGGTGATCAGCGCAGCATACGCCGGAACCTCTCAAGCCTGGACTCGGACCTCGCGTCAAGGTTTTTAAGCCCGGCCTCCCTCGCCCAGCGTATGGCTTCTTCAAACTCTTCAGCGGTTATCGCGCGGGCTATCTTATCGTACTCAAAAGCCCTGTGCTCCACCCTGTACTGCGACATTATGTTGACGTAGGTCTCTTCTGAAAGGTTCTCCGCTACCCATTTTACAAACTCACGGGTCCCCGCCACCCGGTTGGGCATCACAAGATGACGGAGCATAAGGCCCCGTAAGGCTATACCGGCGGAATCTGTCTGAAGGTCTCCCACCTGGCGGTGCATCAGTATAACGGCCTTGCGGGCCCGCTCAGGGTAGTCCCTGGCCCCTGTAAATACATACTTGTCAGCGTACTCCCCGTCCATGAACTTAATATCCGGGAGGTATATATCCACTATCCCGTCAAGGAGTTCTATGCACTCTTCTGTCTCGTACCCGCCCGTATTGTAGCAGAGCGGCAGGTGAAGTCCTTTTCCGTGAGCGATATTTACTGCCTTCAGAATAAAGGGCATCATATGGGTCGGGGTTACCAGGTTTATATTATGGCAGCCCCTCCGCTGAAGGCTGAGCATTAAATCGGCAAGTTCGTCGTTACTTACCCTCCGTCCCCGCCCCTCGTGGGCTATGGGCCAGTTCTGGCAGAAGACGCACCTGAGGTTGCAGTGCGAGAAAAATATGGTCCCAGATCCGTTCCGGCCGACAAGTGGAAGTTCCTCCCCGAAATGTGGGCTTGAGCTGTGAACCACAGCCTCGGCGCCGGCCCGGCAGAACCCCGTCTGCCCCCTGAGCCGGTTGACTCCGCATTTATGGGGACAGAGGTCGCAGTTCTCAAGTTTCGCCCAGGCCTCTTCAATACGCCCGGAGAGATCCCCTTTCTTTTTCATCTTCTCATACCCCGGAGTTGATGATTTAACCGCATTCCTCCGAGATCCGGCCCCCAGGGCCCTGGTTCCGAGAAAAGTCCCTCCGGCTGCCAGCGTGATTGATTTTATAAAATCTCTTCTTGTAAGTTTCACTTTAATATGCCCTTATACCTTAACTCGGGTTCCGCTTCTTTAAATAGAGCGTCCGACTCATTCATCTCCTAATACCCGCGCTTAATAAACTTAATTAAAATCCCCCGGAGTTTCAATAGCCGCCTCTTTTCGGCCAAGCGGTGGAAATTCAGTTTAAAGAGTGTTATAATTAAAAGCAAACGAAGCATAAGAAGCAAACATTGAAAAGAACAAAGACTTTCAGCACCTGGGATATAGCAAAGCTCCTTGAAGTATACCCCAGCACCGTGACCGCTGGATAAAGAACGGCGAGCTTGAGGCATTCAGGACCCCCGGAGGTCATTTCAGGGTAGCCCAGGAAGACCTAAGGTCATTTGCCTCCGGGCAGGGTATTGAACTTGAGAAACTCTATTCCGGAAAAAAAATACTCGTAGTTGAAGATGATCCGGCTGTAATGAAGGTGATAAGCACGGCTCTTGAGAGGAGTTTCTCCCGATACAGTCTTATTTTATCTTCCGACGGGTTTGATGCCGGTATTAAGTTCAGCGAACAGACCCCGGAACTTATCATCCTTGACCTGATGCTTCCCGGAATGGACGGGTTTGAGATATGCCGGAATATAAGAAAGAAGGATAGCTCGGTTCGGATACTTGCCGTTTCAGGGTATCCCACAAAAGAAAATATTGAAAAGATAAGAGAAGCCGGGGCCGATGATTTCCTTCCCAAGCCTTTTGACGTAAAGGATTTTGTAAGGCGCGTTTCCGATCTTCTTGAGAGATGAATATCCTCTCTCTAACACATTTCTTTGCCTTTACTGTATTTCTGGGACTTATGATTTTTGTCCTGGCAG
>SLGR01000224.1 GCA_007136585.1 Candidatus Sumerlaeota bacterium
CATAATAAGCGGCCCACCGGACCTTTCCCGTCGCAGAGGGTCCAACCCGGCAAGCTGAAGCATATTGACCATATTTGTGAACGAAAGCTCGTACTGCATTGAAAACCCGATTATATCAAACTCCGAAGCGGGGATCCTTTCCTGAAGAGAGAAAAGCTCCACGCAACTCTGGCGCATCCACTCCTCCATATCCTCTGCCGGCGCGAAGCACCTCTCGCAGAAGTAACCTTCCTGCAATGAGACTATCTTCTCAACCGTATGAAAACCAAGACTTGACATCCCTATTGAGTAATCATCCGGAAAACAGAGAAGAAACCCCTTTCCTTCCCGGGAGGAAGAATCGCCTCCTCTTTCCGCGCCGGAATACCTTCCCGGAAGTTTCATCCCGGGAAGCGTCTCTCTCAATACCTTCTCGGGAACTCTACCCACCTATTACCTCCGTCCTCTTGTTTATATTAAGCATTATACCGGTCAGCCCCAGAAAGATAACTGTACCGGTTCCCCCGTAGGAAACAAGGGGAAGCTGGATCCCTATAACGGGAAGAAGGCCGAGCGTTACGCCTATATTCATAGCTGTCTGGGTAAGAAACAGGGTAAATATACCTGTGCCTATAAGGCGCCCCCCGTAATCCTCGGTCCTTTCTATTATCTTTGCAAACTGGCTAAGAAGAAGAAAAAATACCGTCAGAAGCCCCGCGGCCCCTATGAACCCGAGCTCCTCTGCCACGGAAGCGAATATAAAGTCTGTGTGACGGACAGGGAGGAATCCCAGCTGGGTCTGGGTTCCGCCGAAGAGCCCCTTTCCCGTAATCCGCCCGGAACCGACGGCAAGAAGTGACTGCCTGGTATTGTACCCTGCCCCCAGGGGATCCATATCCGGCACCAGGAAAGCCACAACCCTCCTCTGCTGGTACGGACGCAGGGAATGAGCCGCCGCGGCCCCGGTCCCTGCCGCCGCCCATATAAGCAGCGCAAGAAGAGTGAAACTCCGCCACCTGAGCGTCCTGTTAAGGCGCCTTGCCTCACTGAAAAGAAAAACCGCAATACCTGTAAAGGCCAGGAAAAACATAAGGTACCTTACTCTTAAAACCGTATCCGCAGAGATCTGCAGGTAAGATTCAAGAAGCAGGACCAGCCCGGCTGTGAGGAGAGCTATAACAGCGGGGCCCATCCACCTGGTATCGGCCCGCGAGAGAGCCAGCATCGCTCCGTAAACAGGGATGAGCGGCATAACCGAACCCGTATCGGGCTGCGCCAGGACAAGAGCGGCGACAGCTATCAGGGGAAGAGCCGGAAGCGCCGAACCGCCGCGTTTCTCAAGTATATAAGCCGTAAAGATTATAACCGCCGCTTTGGCCGCTTCAACCGGCTGGAAATAAAAATATCCCAGGGCCAGCCACCTTCTCCCCCCGTGAACCTCAACCCCCGTTATAAGGACCGCCGCCAGGAGCGCTACGGAAACGATATAAAAAACAGGGCTGAGCTCCTGGAGAACCTTGTAGGGAAAAAACCTCAGGAAAAGCAGCAGACCCGCGCCTGCCAAGACAGCAATAAGCTGCTTAAGGTAGAGCCCGGAATAACCGGGTGTTCCGGCGGTAGTTGATATAACCGCCATAACGCCCCAGAGGCAGAGAATGGCCGAGTATATCAGAACCTTTATCTCAATCTGCTTTCGCATGTATCCTGTCTCCGAATTTCTCCATAAGTATCCGGCGAGCCACAGGAAGGGCCGCGACGGCTCCGTACCCTCCGTGCTCCACCATAACAACGATTGCGATCTCGGGTTTATCGGCAGGGGCATAAGTTGCAAACCAGGCATGGTCATCACCCAGAGGGTTCTGGGCTGTACCTGTCTTGGCTCCCGCGCTGACAGGAGAGTAGAGGAACCTGGCGGTCCCGGATTCCACGGACATCTCCATACCTCTCCTCAGCACGTCAAGGGTTCCGGGAGATATCCCGGAGCTTCCTTCAATGGTGGGGGTATGGCTCTCTGAAAGTTTCCCGTCCGGATTTACAACAAGCTTAAGCATGCTGGGGCGCATAAAAATACCGCCGGAAGCTATCATTGAAGTCATTCTGAGGACCTGAAAAGGAGTAGAGAGGATGAAACCCTGTCCAACACTCATATTTACCGAGTCGCCGGGGTTCCATCCCCCGCCTATATGGGCCCTTTTCCAGCCTGGATCGGGGAGTATCCCTGTTTTCTCCCCCGGAAAGATATCCTGGCCCCTCTTCCCGAACCCCATCTCCCGGGCGGCGGTGTTGATAATCCCGGGACCCAGTTCCAGTCCGAGCAGGTAAAAATAAACGTTGCAGGAATCGGCAAGGGCTTCTTTGATATCTATCTTCCCGTGCCGCGAGTCCCTCCAGCACCTGAAGACCCTGCGGTCGTGCCCCACGGTTATCTCCCCTTCGCACTTGTACTCCCTGGAAGAGGGAACCCCGGTTTCCAGGGCAGCGGCTGCGGTAACGAGCTTGAAAACAGAACCGGGGGGATACTGCCCCTGGATAGGCCTGTTGAAAAGCGGGTGGCGCGGATCTTCAAAAAGCTCAAGGTACTCCAGGCTGCTCCTTGGAACCGTGAAAGTTCCGGGGTCAAAACCCGGGCTGGAGATCCAGAGAAGTATCTCGCCCGTGGAAGGGTCCATCGCCAGAACCGTGCCTGTCTTCCCTTCCATAGCCTCGGCTGCGGCAAGCTGAAGGTCTCTGTCTATGGAGAGAAGTATATCATCTCCGGGAACAGGTTCTACCGTCCTCATCTCCCGCCTGTGGCGCCCGGAAGCCCCCACCTCAACCTCCCTGTACCCGTCTCTGCCTCTGAGAAGACTGTCGAAGACCATCTCCGCCCCGGATTTCCCTATACGGTCCCGGTGCCTGTACCCGAATTTACGCAACCTTTCCAGTTCCTCCGGGCTTATCTGTCCCGTATAACCTGTAATGTGAGAGAAAACATCGGCGTAAGGATAATCCCTGACAGGATCAACATCTATGAAAACACGGGGTAGATAATGGAAGTTCTCTTCAAGTATAAGTATCTCATCCAGCGTAAGATGGGAGGCAAGGACCGCAACCCCGAAAGGAAGCCTCCGGGGCGAGTAAAACCTTGAGAGTATCTTCTCAGCTTTCCGTCCTGTAAGTTCCTCAATCTTATCCGCTATTTCCCTTATCTGCCCGCTTTCCAGGCCTTCAGGAGATATATACAGCGAATAACTGGGACGGGTCCCGGCCAGTTTCTCTCCGTTTCTGTCAAAGATCCTTCCCCTCGGGGCCGGGATGGAAAACCTCTGAAGGCGGTTGGACTCCGCCAGCCGGTGGTACTCGGCGCCTCTTACAAGCTGAAGCTGGGCCAGGCGCAGGAAGAATATACCGAAAAGAACCGCTATAAGCGGCCTGAACCACAGCGCTTCGCGCCTGAACGAATCCTTCCAGAAATAATAACTCTTACCCGGCATCTGTATGTTTAATAATAATGTAAACCAGCGGGGCAATCAAACCTCCCGCGGCGGCTGTCGGAACCGCCTGTCTCAGGGAAATCTGCGGAAACCCCATTGCCATACGAATCAGAAAGATCAATAGTGCCTGAAAAAGATAGGCGGCAAAGACGAATAAAAACTGGAAAAGAAAATTTCCGGGGCTGACTTTACCTTTAAGTTTACCGGCATACCATCCGGTTATGACACGAGATATAATACGCTCTCCTATCAGTCCGGAAAGGAAAAGATCCTCCGCCAGGGCGGAGAAAAAACCGAATACAGCGCCGCGACCCCTTCCCTTTACAAGGGCGACCTGTATGGTAAGAATAATGAGGATATTCACAGATACTCCGCGGAAACTCAGGTACCTGTAGAAGAAAAGCTGCGCCAGGAGAGCTGCGGTTAAGGTTAGAGCGAATTTCATATTATTATAGCCGCCGGTAATCTCATCTTGAGACGTATACCATCGCCGCATCCTGGGGATAAAAGCGTCCGCGGACACCCGCTCTCTGCCCCATTGATAAATCAAGGGTCTCCACCGAGACCACCGCTCCCGCAACAAGTCCGGAGGGAAATATCCCCCCTGTGCCCGAGGTATATACCGTATCTCCGGGGGATATTTCAGCCCCTGGTGAGATGTACTCCATGCGAAGGGCCCAGCCGCCCGTACCCCGAAGGACCCCGCGGTACCCTTTTCCGGTCTCTACAGCGCACCTGAACTCGCTGGAAGTAATAAGAAGAACCCTGCTGGAGTTTTCGTAAACCTCACTTATCCTTCCCGCAAGAACCCATTCTTCTCCGTCAAAGAGAGCCACAGCCGCATCTTTCGTTACCCCGTCTGCGGCTCCCCTGGAAATCTTAAACTCAGTAAAATACTCCTCCGGAGAAATTATAAAGACCCGGGCTTTTATGAAATTCCCGGGAAGGGCGGACTCTGAAGCGGATGCGGCGTAAAACTCCCCGAACCTTTCTTTAAGGTACCGGTAATCCCCCATCTTCTGCCTCAGGGCCGCTATCTCGGAGCTCTTCCGGAGGATCCTCTCGTCAAGTTCAAGAGCGCGGCGGGATCTTTCCGTTATGCGCACCGCATATACGCCAGGGTAATCAATAGCCCGGGTGACAGGAAATACTATCCTCAGAAAAGCCTCGTGGAAAACCCGTACAGGCCGGGTCAGGTTTGAAAGAAGTATGATAAAACCGAACGCTATAAGAATGAGAAAAAGTCCGCGGGGCGGATCTCTGTCCATTTTTTAACCTTACAGTACTTAAGAGGGATCCGGAGGGTTTTTCTTTCAGTCTTCCAGGGAAAATCTCTGCGCTTTTTTCAGGCGGGCCATCTGTTCAAGATACCTTCCCGCCCCCATAACGACACAGTTCATGGCATCGTCGGCGATATGGACAGGGAGCTCCGTGGTCTCCCGCAGAAGCTCGTCTATTCCGCCTAATAGAGCCCCCCCTCCTACCAGAACTATGCCCCGGTCCACCAGGTCGGCGGAAAGCTCCGCCGGTGTCTGGTTAAGCGTGTCTTTTATTACTTTTAATAGTTCTTTCATCGGCTCGGCAAGGGATTCCCTTATATCGTCCGTGCTTATCAGGACCGTTTTGGGAAGCCCGCTTACGAGGTCACGACCCTTTATCTCCATCTGCCTGGACTCTGAGGACGGATATACGGAACCAATCTTTATCTTAGCCTCCTCCGCGGTCCTTTCACCGATGATTAAATTCTCTTTCTCCTTAAAGTAATCTATTATGGCCTGGTCAAAATCATCTCCGGCTATCCTGAGCGCGTTGGTCAAAACCATCCCGCCCAGCGAAATAACGGCAACTTCAGTAGTGCCGCCCCCTATATCAACAACCATATTGCCTGCCGGTTCGTGAACCGGCAGTTCCGCGCCGATGGCCGCCGCCATCGGCTCTTCTATCACGTAAACCTCTCTTGCCCCCGCCCTCTCGGCGGATTCCCTTACCGCGCGGCGCTCAACCTCGGTGCAGGCGGAGGGGACGCTTATTACTATACGCGGATGTAGGAGGCTTTTCCGTCCCGCGTGAACTTTCCGGATAAAGTACCTTATCATACGCTCGGTGGTCTCAAAATCAGCTATAACACCGTTCTTAAGCGGTCTTACAGCGGTTATATTGGCCGGGGTGCGCCCCAGCATCCGCTTGGCGTCTATACCAACAGCCAGGATTCGGTCAGTCTCCCTGTTTATGGCTACGACAGAAGGCTCCTTAAGGACTATACCTCTCCCTTTCACGTACACAAGCACGTTTGCCGTACCCAGGTCAATCCCCATATCGTTGGAAAACATTCCGAAAAGGGAGTTAAACATCTATTATTTCAAGGATGCACATCTGCCTGGCATCCCCCTGCCTTCTCCCTATGCGGAGCATCCGGGTATACCCCCCCGGACGCGAGGCGCAGGCAGGGCCGATCTCCGTAAAGAGTCTCTCCACGCCGTCAGGCGGAAGCTTGCGGGCAGCGTACCTCCTTGCAGCAACGGTATCGCGGGAGGCCTTGGAGATAAGCCGTTCGGTTCTCTTCTTCAGAACCCGGGCGTGGGATACGGAGGTCTTTATCCTGCCGTTCTTTATCAGATGGTAGGTAAGGTTCCTTATCTGTCTTTTAGTTTTTAAATTCAAGGCTCACACCCCGTTCTTTTCCGAACTCGTC
>SLGR01000214.1 GCA_007136585.1 Candidatus Sumerlaeota bacterium
CCCAGCCATTTCACATCCTCTATTATCGCCTTTACGTATTCCTCCTCTTCCTTCTCGGGGTTTGTATCGTCAAACCTCAAGGTGAAGGTTCCTCCGAAATCAGAGGCTATACCGTAGTTTAGAAACACGGATTTGGCATGTCCTATGTGAAGATACCCGTTCGGTTCGGGAGGAAACCGGGTAGCTACGCGCCCCCCGAAACGCCCGCTTTTTATATCAGCGTTTATTATTTCTCTTATAAAATCGGAACTTTTTTCATTCATAACTAAGGTAATATAACATTTTTTCTCTCATATTTCTAACCCTGTTTTAACGGCGGTTTTACTTATTTTCAATACTTTATCTACTTTTTCAAGACTGGAAATTCTCATAATATTTGCTACCATACCCACAGTGATGCGGGTTATACAGACAGGAGTAATCTTATGAAAACTTTATCTTTACTGCTTCTTATTCAGCTTCTCTGCTCCGGAATCTCACGGGGCGAATGGGATATCTCGGGCGTATTTACAGGAAACTACTCTGAGACCTCTCTTTCGGGAAACTGGACGGGAAGCGAATCCGAAGCCAGAACCTGGATTCTGCAGGGGAATATGAGCGCGGTTCTGGATGCCGAACCTTCGGAACTCCGGAACTCTCTTAAAGCAGAGTACGGAAGAACATCGTCAGGGGGAGCCGACGAGGCCATATCGGCCGATCTTATTTACCTGGAAAGCATATACCTTTACGGGATAAGCCGCTACGGCAGCCCTTACGTATCCTTCTCGGCGGACACGTCCTTTACGGATTTTTTTGATCCCGGCGTACTGACCGAATCGGCAGGTCTCGGTTTTAAAATCCTCAGCCGAAAGAATCATACCCTTAAGACAAGGCTCGGAGCAGCCTTCCGGCAGATAGTAAAAGAAAGGTCTTCATTTGAAAACGAGACGGGTATGCAGTCTGTTACAGGGTACTCGGCAAAACTCGCCGGAAACCTTAAGTTTTCATCGGAAATGAATATCTTCACCGCTTTTGAGGGAGGCGCAGATATAAGATGGGATAACTCCCTTTACATACAGCTTCACCGCTACCTTACAGCAAGCGCGGGGTATCTTGCGGTCTATAATTATCACGGGGCGGATGAGAAGCCCGTTTTCCCCGGAGATATCCAGACCAGGCTTACCTTCGGTATCGGGGTATCTTTTAACCTTTTTTAAGGGGCTTAGAAACAGGGAAACCGCCGGGGAGGGTCCAGTGGAAATTAAAATAGCTTTTTATGATTTCAAGCCTTACGACGCCGAGTTCTTTGACAGGGTAAACAAAAAATTCGGTTACTCAATAAGTTACTTCAGGGAACGCCTCTCCCCTGATACCGCCGTGCTCAGCAGCGGACACCGGGCGGTCTGCGCATTTGTAAACGACAATATAGATTCGCGCGTCATTGACCGCCTGAGCTCCGTGGGAGTAGAGCTTATAGCTCTTAGAAGCGCCGGGTACAATAACGTTGACCTTAAAGCCGCCTTCAGGAAAATACACGTTTTAAGGGTCCCTGAGTACTCGCCTCATGCCGTTGCCGAACATGCGGTTGCTCTCATGCTCTCGCTGAACCGAAAGACCCATAAATCCTACTACAGGACAAGGGACCACAATTTCAGCATTACCGGGTTAATGGGGTTCGATATGAACTCCAGAACCGCGGGAATAATCGGAACAGGAAAGATCGGAAAGATCGCAGCCCGCATACTCGGCGGTTTCGGGATGAAGGTCCTTCTTTACGACCCTTTCCCTGATAAAGAATTTGCCTCAAACACCGGGTTCAGGTACCGCAGCCTTGAGTCTCTCTACTCTGAAAGTGATATAATCTCGCTCCACTGCCCTCTTAACCCCGACACCTACCGGATAATAGATTCCGGGGCCATAGATAAGATGAAACCCGGGGTGATGATAATAAACACAGGACGAGGGAAACTCATAGATACAGCAGCGCTTATTGAAGGGCTTAACTCCGGGAAAGTGGGATCCGCGGGGCTTGACGTCTACGAAGAGGAAAGCGAGTATTTCTTTGAGGATTTTTCAGAAGAGATAATAAGCGACGAAACTCTGCTTAAGCTTCTAAACTACCCCAACGTACTTGTGACTTCCCACCAGGGATTTTTCACACGCGAAGCAATGGGAAACATAGCAAATACGACCCTGAATAATATAAAAGGATACTTTGAAGAGTCTAATCTGGAAAACGAGATATGCTACCGCTGTGAATCAGAACCCTGCCGCCGCGGACACGAGGGCGGATGTTTCGCCAAGTGATACTCTTTTCTCTCTTTTACGCTTTTCTCAAAATAGGCCTCTTTACCGTAGGAAGCGGTTACTCGATGCTTGTCCTTGCCCAGCATTACACCGTTAAACGTCACGGTTGGCTTACCCTTGAAGAGTTTACCGATCTTGTCGCCGTATCCGAAGTGACCCCCGGTCCGATAATATTCAACCTTGCCACATTCTCAGGAACCAGGGTAGCAGGGCTTCCAGGAGCCGCCGCGGCTACCCTGGGCCTTCTTGTAATTCCCTTTACGCTCCTATACCTTATAGCAGCGGGGTACTCCGGGATAAAAGACCATCCCCTGGCCCAGAACCTTCTTAAGGTAATGCGTCCTCTGGCCCTCGGACTTATAGCGGCGGCTGTGATAAACCTCTTTAAAACAGCGGTTCCCGATCCCGTTTCGGCGGCGGCAGCTGTTGCGGCGGTACTTCTTGTAACCCTTTTTAAAATAAACCCGATTCACATAATCCTTGCCGGGATATTCGTCGCGGTTTTTATAAAATAAACTCCAAATAAAGCCTCTGCAAAATCCCGTGGAAATTTGACAAACATCCAAATCACTGTTAGGGTAAAAATAGAGTTAGGAAAATATATCAAGGAGGATTAAAGCTATGAAAAACCTGTTTTTACTAAAAGCGGCGCTTATTACTGTGCTTATCGCGGGCGCCGCGGGAGTTTCCTCAATCGAAGCCGGAAGCCACGAGGTGACGATAGTATCGGTTGATACCGACAGGATACTGGAAGTCCATCCGGCTTTCCAGGAAGCCCAGGCCGAGTACCAGGCAAAGATGCAGGAAATGCAGCAGGAATTGGAAGGTATGCAGGAAGAAGAACAGATGATGGCCCAGCAGATGATGCAGCAGGAGCTCCAGGAACTCGGAACACGGCTTCAGTCTGAAGCCGACGAGGCCATTATGGAAGATATCCGGGAAATCGCCCAGGAAAAAGGGTACGATTATGTCATAGATTCAAGCGCACTTCTTTCAGGCGGGCGGGATATCACCGAAGAGGTACTGGAGGCTTTAAGATAGACAGGGATCGCCCGGGAAGGGCGGAAGGAGGAGTTATCAGAACTCTCAAAGGAACAGGGATTGCCCTACTGGGAGCGGCGCTTTTCTTTGCCGCGGGATGCCGGGATGATTTTGAGGATCCGGGTGTTCCCGAAGCGGACCCCTACGCTGCCGAAGAAACTTTCCAGGAGCCGGCTTACGAGGAACCTCAACATGAAGCTGATACCATTTCACAGGATCAGTATATTGACGCGGTTGCCTGGATGCAGATCCTTCAGAGCAAGTACCAGGATGATTTCAGCGCAGCTATAGAGGCCGGCGACAACGAGCGTGCCGAAGAATTACAAAGCGAATTTCAGGAAGAGTCCGATAAGATGCTTGACGATATGGGCATAACTTCTGAAGACTTAAGCGAATTTGAACTTCATAACCCGGGTTTTCTGGAAGATCCGGAGGTTCAGCAGAGAATAATGCAGAGAGTCCAGGAGCTTTCCGAGGAATAAACCGTTTCTCCGGAGGAGAGCCGGCAGGCGCAAAAACGCGCGCCTGCCGGCTTTTTCATTTTTACTCAGTAGCGTATTTCACCGAACACCCGTAGGGGCTTGTCACGGGAGTCTCTACCTCCTCCCCATCCATAGCCGAGTCAAGAGCCTTTCTCACATAATTGACCGCTCCTTCCACGTCGGCCTTATCACTTGTAGGCGTATCATCTATTGCTCCCATATATATGAGTATCCCTTCAGGGTTTATAATAAACATTTCGGGGGTAGTCCTGGCGCGGTACCTCCTGCCGATTTTTCCATCGGAATCAAGAAGTATATGGGTAGGTGAAGACCCGCGCGCGGCGGCCTCCTCTTTCCACCCGGAAGGTTCGAAATACCCCTGTTCCCCGGGAGCGGAAGAACATATTCCCAGCCATACGACCCCTCTTTCCATATACTCTTCCTGAAGAGACTGCATATTCCCTGTATCGTAATGCTTCACCACAAACGGGCACTCATAGTTTATCCACTCAAGAACCACGTAACTTCCGCGGTAATCCGAGAGTCTTACCTCTTCACCGTCAAGATCCGGAAGAATAAAATCCGGGGCAGGCTGACCCGGTGTGGGGTGCTCAATTGAAATAACCTCGGGAGACTCAGCCTCATCTTCCCGGGTACACCCCGAAACAACCGGTATAAGAAGCGCGGCCGCCGCGCAAAAAATCCATTTTCCTGTTCTCATAAATTTCCTCCCTGCCGCAGAACGCGGCGGATACTACTTTATTATAACCTCAGCCTCCACCTCTAAAGCGCGCGGGATACTCAGGCCGGTTCCGGGAAACACAAGCACACCTTTAAATTTCTCTTCCCCGGGAATTAGGCCATCCATAAGCATACTTTTCCCGTACCCCCCTCCGGTAAACGCAGCAGCACACCCGGAACGCTGTACATTGTTGATATGCCTATAACATACAGAAGAGCCCTGAAAAAATCTGCTATACGCCTCACTTTAACTCCGCGCCCGAAGATACAGACTGTAACGGCTAATACAGGATGCACACAGGGGGTCAGGTTCATGGCAACCCCGAGTATGAATACCTCCCGCAAAAAACAGGGGCATATTCCCCTGTTCCGAAATAGCGCTGATTCCGGCTGGAGCCCCCAGGGCGGTACTTGAAAAGACCCGGATAAGAATAAAAACCGGAACAAAGAAAAGAAAAACCCGGGTTAAGTTATTTCTTTTAAGAATCACAGAAATCCTTCTCCTTAAACAAATATTATCAGGGAGGGTAAGCGCCTGTCAACTTAATTAAAAAAGCGGGGAGACGATGAGACGCCTCCCCGCTTCTATTCCGGAAAAAAGACCCTAAAAACTGTAGCTCAGCGTGCCAACAACCTTTCTCTCCAAGGGCGCGTGTTCAATCGGGTACTGAGAGAACTTCTCGTCGAAAAGATTGAAGGCAAATACCGAAACCTCCAGAGAATCATCCAGAACTGGTGGGATATACCCAAGTCTAAGGTTTACCAGGGTATATGCGTCCGACTTTCCTCCGCCGCCAAGGGTCTCCTTCCACTGATCGGGCCACTCGGTCTCATCACTGTAATGAAGGAAGAGGTTGGCGCTCAGACCGTGATTCAAGTTAAAATCAAGTCCGGCGTTAAAACGGTTCCGCGGGGTGGCCTCAAGCCTCTCGGATATACCAAACTCAGTCTCATAGACGTTTACCCAGGTGTAGTTTACAAAACCTCCGAGCCAGTCGGTCAGCATATACCTTACCTCAACCTCGGCCCCCACCGACTCGGCGTCCCCGGTATTGACAAAATCCATATATACAGTTTCGGGAACAGGCATCCCGGTTGCCGGGTCAATCAGGGGCGCTCCGCCTACCATCACCGGGTCCATACCGACCGGCATTATAGCCACAAAACCCTCCACGTTCATCAGGAATACATTGGTCAGGAACTCCAGCCGGTCTGAAATGATACCGCGGTACCCCAGCTCGTAGGATTCGGCAAGCTCGGGGTCCAAATCATCCCTACCCGAAACAAGAACAGTCGGCTGATAAAGCTCTGGGGGAACGGTTCCGAAAACATCCCCTTCCTGAAGAAACTCATAGAAATACTCTATGGTATTGGGGTTCCTGTAGGATGTGCCGTAAGTAAAACGGAGGTTATGCCTGTCATTCAGCAAATAAACAGCCGAGCCCCTTGTCGTAAGACGTCCTTCGGCTATATCATGGTAATCGTACCTGAGAGAGGCGTTTAAAAGAAGGCTGTCCGTAACACGGAAATCATCCTGAAG
>SLGR01000165.1 GCA_007136585.1 Candidatus Sumerlaeota bacterium
CTTACCGCTGTTATAAGGACACCGGCGATATCCTTTTTCTTAGGCGGGACCGGACCGGAAGAACTTTTACTGCCTTTCCTGGGCGGCATCTTCCCCGGTGACCTTTATAACTTTGTCACTTCCTTCCTGAAGAACATCAAACCCGCCTGAAGCAAGAAGCATACCGGCGGCGATAAGCAGTTCGGAGGCCCGGCAGCCGAGCCGCTCTCTCAGCTGGGTTAATGTGAGGCTTCCGGTTTCCCTTACGAGACGGTCTGCCCGGGAGGAGAGCTGCTCAATTCGGGATCTCATTCTTTAAATATTCCGGCCAACCCTGATGAAAGCGAACATCCTTAAAGGTTCTCTATCTCGAAAAGAGGATCGTTTACTTTGACCGGAGCCGCGTTTTCCGCGATAGCCTTTACTATACGGCAGGGGTTTTCCACCTGAACCTCGTTCATAAGTTTCATAGCCTCTATTACGCATACAGTCGCGCCGGAGGAGATCTCGTCACCCTCCGCCACATAGGGGTCTGATCCCGGAGAGGGAGCGCGGTAGAATATTCCGTTCATAGGGGACCTTATGCAGGTCTTTTCCTTTACGGGTTTCCCCCCGGCGGGGGCGGCTGAAGGAACCTCGGGCTGCGGCGCAACCGCCGTGGCGCCCCCTGCCCTGCGCACCCGTATGCTGATCCCGTCTTTCTCCTGCCAGGAAACCTCAAGGAGGTTCTCCTCTTTCATCAGTTTATATACCCTGGATATATCCCGCTCCGCGACAGAGAGTTTTTTTCCCTTGCTGACCGTCTTTTTTTTCGCTCCGGTTTTTGTCTTCTTCTTTGATTTTGCCATTTTATCAGTCGCCGTAATGTTCCTTTTTCTCTTCGTTCACCTCTTCGGGGGTAAGGGCCGCCACACGGCTGAGATTAATCCTGCCGCGGTCGTCAATCTCAAGACACTTTACCCTGACACTGTCGCCTTCGCTGAGTATATCGGTGACCTTTCCTACCCTGTAGGGGGCAAGCTCTGATATATGGACCAGTCCTTCCTTCCCCGGAAGGACCTCTACAAAGGCTCCGAACTCCATTATTTTCTTGACCGTACCGTCATACAGGGTTCCCGGCTCCACGTCGTCTGTGTACCCACGGACAAGTTTCTCTGCCCGTTCCAGGTCTTCTTTTGACTCGGCGCTTATTATAACCGTCCCATCGTCTTCAACGTCTATATCGGCACCCGTATCTTCCTGTATCCCCTTGATATGCTTTCCACCCGGACCTATAAGAGACCCGATCTTGTCAGGCTTTATCTGAAGCGTGGCAAGCTGCGGAGCATAGGGCGAGAACTCGGTTCTTGAAGCGGGGATGGCTTTCTCAAGCTCATCTATCGTCCTGATACGGGCCGCCCTCGCCTGTTCCAGGGCCCTCTCAAGCACCTCCCGGCTTATCCCTTCAACCTTTATATCCATCTGTATGGCCGTCACACCGTTGCGGCTCCCGGCAACCTTGAAATCCATATCCCCGGAATGATCCTCATCACCTACCATATCCGTAAGAATAACATCCTCTATTATCCCCATCCCCACTCCGGCGACGGTGGATTTAAGAGGAACCCCGGCATCCATAAGGGCCATTGAGCCGGCGCAGACCGTTGCCATTGAGGATGACCCGTTGGATTCCAGTATATCCGAAACCAGGCGTATGGTGTAGGGAAAATTTTCCTTTGACTCAAGCATGGGCAGGATGGCTTTCTCAGCCAGGAGCCCGTGCCCTATCTCCCTTCTTCCCGGACCCCGGAGGAACCGGGCCTCGCCCACCGAATAGGGAGGAAAATTGTAATGAAGCATAAAGTGCTTCTTATACTCCCCTTCGAGCTCATCCATAACCTGCTGGTCGGAACCCGTTCCAAGTGTGGTGACCGCAAGGGACTGGGTCTCCTCCTTGGTGAATATAGCAGACCCGTGCGTGCGGGGAAGCACCCCCACGGAGCAGGTTATCTTTCGTAACTCATCGGGTTTGCGCCCGTCCACCCTGAGTTTCTCGTCTCTTATCAGGCAGCGGAGTATCTCCTTCTCAAGTTTACCGAAAGCTTCCTTGATATCTGATGAGCGATCCTCCTCATCTTCGGTTCGTCCGGATTCAAAACGGTCAATTATCTCCTGCCGTATCTCTTTCAGCGCTGAAGAACGCTCCTGTTTTCCAAGGGCTTTCTTAAAGGTATCCGTAATCCTGCCGGAAGCAAGCTCACGCACCTCCGTCATAAGGGAATCGTCTATCTTAGGAGGAGTGAACCCGGCCTTGACGGGAGAAACCTCGTCTATGATGCTCTTTTGCGCTTCAACAATCTTACTGATGGCATCCCTGGAAGCCTCAATAGCCTCTAAGATCTCTGTCTCGGAAGCCTCAAACGCCTCGCCTTCAAGCATTGTCACAGCTGACTCTTTACCGGCAACAATAATATTCATTGTGGAGGACTCCAGCTGGCTGAAGGTAGGGTTCACTATGTACTCGCCGTCAACCTTACCTATCCTTACAGCTCCTACGGGGCCCTGAAAGGGAGCATCCGAAAGGGCTGTGGCGCAGCTGGCTCCGACAAGAGCGGGGATATCCGAATCATTTTCCCCGTCGGAGGAAAGAACTGTTACTATTATCTGAACCTCGTTGACGTATCCATCGGGAAAAAGAGGCCTTATAGGCCTGTCTATAAGTCTGGAGGTTATTATCTCCTTCTCCTGGGGGCGTCCCTCCCGCTTAAAGAACCCTCCGGGTATCTTTCCGGCAGCGTAGGTTCTCTCCCTGTAGTCAACCGTAAGCGGAAAAAAGGACTGTCCTTCCCTTGCCTCGGCCGTACAGCATGCTGCAAGCACCACCGTATCGCCATAGGACACCTTCACCGCTCCCCCTGCCTGCCGGGCCAGTTCCCCGGTCTCAAGCACAAGTTTCCTGCCGTCAATCTCAATCTCTCTCGTAATCTTACTCATTTAAATTTCCCTGTTCTTCCTTTTCCTGTGTTCCTTCGTCTTTTTTTCAGCTGAACCCCGGATTTAAAATCCCGGGCGGGCTTACTTGCGTATCTTTGTTTTCTTTATAAGCTGGCTATATCTCTCGGGGCTGCGTTTCTTAAGGTAATCAAGAAGCTTTCGCCTCCGGGAAACCAGCTTGAGAAGTCCGTACCGGGAGTGAAAATCCTTCTTATGGGTCTTAAGGTGTTCTGTCAGGTTGTTTATCCTCTCGGTAAGGATAGCTACCTGAACCTCGGGGGACCCGGTATCTTCATTTTCCCTCTGGTACTCCTTTATAAGTTCCTGCTTCTTATCTTTGGTTATGGACATCTATATCACTCTCCCCTCTTGGTTAACCGGCCGCGCATATCCTGTCGCGCCCCTCTTCCTTAGCCCTGTAAAGGGCCCCGTCGGCTTTACCTATGATTCCTTTTAAATCTACACCGTCATCCGGATATGAGGACACCCCGAGACTAACCTTTACGGAAACCTCTCCCGGAGCGGAGCCCTCCCGGGACATTCCTTTCCTTATCCTCTCTCCCAGCGCCATGGCCCCTTCCTTGGGGGTTTCGGGGAGTATTACGCAGAACTCGTCACCGCCGTACCGGCATACCGTATCCGCCCTGCGGACAGCCTTCTTCAGGTACCGCGAAACGTTTTTAAGGATCTTATCGCCCCTCAGGTGTCCGTAAGTATCGTTTATTTCCTTGAAATTGTCAAGGTCAATTATAATTAATGAGAGGGCCCTGTCGTAACGCTGGGCGCGGCTGAGTTCGGTCTCAAGATGTTCCTGAAAATACCTGTGGTTGTAAAGGCCGGTAAGCCCGTCTGTCACTGAAAGACGGCGGGACTTCTGATAAAGTATTATATTCTCTATCGCTACCGTGGAGTGGTTGGCGAAAGTGGAGAGAAGCCTGCGGGAGGAACCGGAGAAACCCCTGCTGGCGGATCTGCCGGTTATAACAAGTCCGCCTGTGACCCTGCCCCGTGACCGGAGCGGGGCGCAGAGAGCCGCCTTAAATTCACGCGCACACCCTTCAGGAACCTGGTCGAAAAGAGAAATGGTCTCAACCCCGGGAGGCCACTCCCTGAGCTTATCGACAGCCCGGCTTACCAGAACCGCCTCCGCATCCGGGGAGAGCCCCCAGGTTGACTTCATATCAATGGAGCTTCCGCTTTCATCCATAAGGATTATCATCCCCCCGTCATATTTTGTTGATTTTATACAGGAGGAGAGTATCAGCATCAGCAACTCTTCAAGCCCAATCCCGGCAGTCATCCGCGCGGAGACCCTGTGGAGTTCCGCCTGCACCTGTCTTTCCACAAGAAGGCTGCTCAGAATATGCTTGGTAACCCCGCCCAGAAACTCTATCCCTCTCTCTGCGGCCGCCCGGCGGAGTTCATCTTCAATCTCCGTACCGTCGGTAAGGTCAAGAATAGCCTCCGGCGGGTCTTCCGACTCAAGGTACTTCCGCCACTCCGTATCCGTCTCAATACCCAGACGGTCGGCCAGTCTCACCCCGGCGGCCCCGGGATTTATGTCGATAACTGCCGTTATCTCAACCTCCCTATCCTCGTTTAGAACCTCGATACTGGCCAGTCCGCGGCGCCCGCCGCCTACGATAAGAATCTTTGTTTTATGTTTTGATTTCACGGTAAAGTTTACCCGGGCAGCTTCTCTCTCCCGGCAGAAAAAATTTTACTACTCTGAGTTTTGGATGTCAAATCTGATCTTCTCTATATCAGAGGAGATCCGGGCGCGGAGGCTTCCGACGCTGGAGAACCGCTCAGGATCCCTTATCTTCCCAAGAAGGACGGCCCCGCAGAACCTCTCTTCCGAATTCTTATCGCAGTCCAGGAGATGCACCTCCACGGAAACCTTCCTCCGGGGACTCTCCCCCACACTTACCTCTCCTATAAAACACGCTCCGTATACACCGGCGGGAGCTCCGGAAAGATCTGTGACCATTTCGCATGAAAAAACACCCCGGGGAAGAAGTTTCCCTTCCTCAACATCAAAGTTAAGAGTGGGATAACCTATCCTGCCGCCCAGGCCCCGGCCGCGGACCCTGCTCCCTGTAAAATAAAATTTTCGCCCCAGCATCTTCTCCGCCTCTTTAAGCTCTCCTTTCTTAATCAGATCCTTTATAAGCGAAGAGGATATCTTCCGACCGTCAATCTCAGCCATCTCCGCCACTCTTACTTCAAGGGATCCTCCGGATTTTCTTAGAGTCCCGAGATCTCCCCGCCGGTCTTTTCCGAACCTGAAATCAGGACCGACCGATATACTGTAGGCTCTGACCCGGCTTCTCAGGAAACCGTTTATGAACTCTTCCGGGGTCCACTCCATCCACTCCCCGTCCGGAGGAAAAACCACTGCGAGATCAACACCCGCCCGGCTCATCAGGGAAAGTTTCTCTCCGGTAGTAGTAATAAGCCCCCTCTCGGGCTGCTCAAAAGTAACTGCGCAGACCTGTCCTTCCCCCCTGGAACGGGCCGCATCAACAGCTATTTCCGTTACCTTCCTGTGCCCTAAATGAAACCCGTCAAAAAACCCCGCCGCCGCCGAGACAGGCCGGGAAAGAGAGAGGTTCTTATAATCCCTAATAACTTTCAAAGCCTGAAAACCCGGCTTAACCGGTACCTCCCGTTCTCACGAATCCCCAGCGCCTCCGCGCGCATACCGGGTGAAAAAACAGGAAAAATTCCGTCAGACACATCCCCTCTCGTCCTGATAATATCCCCGGAATCAAACTGAACTCCCCGTCGAATGCCCTCGGCCGCCCTCTTATTTACAACTACGTGAGAAAACCCCGATAACGCTTCAGAGAGCCCGAGAAACCCGGACTCCCATTCCTCTGGAGGTACGCTTTCCCGGATACTGAACCCTCCGGAAGAACTCCTTTCAAGGCTCTTAAGATACCCCCGGGTTCCGGCGGCAATTGATATATCTGAGGCAAGTGTCCTTATGTAGGTCCCGGAGGAACAGCTTACAAGTATTCCGGCATCAGGAGGGGTGTAGCTCTCAAGTTTTATGCTGTATATCCGGCTGCGCTGATGGCGCTCGGGGGGGGTTCCCCC
>SLGR01000057.1 GCA_007136585.1 Candidatus Sumerlaeota bacterium
CCGTATAGACTGCATTCGCGGGCGAAGCGGGTCATCGCCGCGGCGGCGGGGCCGGTGATGGGAGCGGTGCCCGCGTGGTTGAGGTAAATCTGCTCGGGGCCGGCGGGGAAGGCGGCGTAACTGCGGGCGGAGCAGGGAGAGATTACTCTGATATATTCGGAGAAAACTACGGTGATGACGGAGAATTTGCCAGGGGCGGCGACGCGCATTCAGACGGGGCTGACGGCGCGGATAATACCGGTGACGGCGGAAACGCAGGGGCTCCTGAAAGCGATGATCCGGGAGGCGCCGGGGGTTCGGGTATAGTCCTTATACGGTACCCCTCGGAAAGGGGGGCAAGGATATCCAATGTTCTTGATATAAGCGATGCGGATCCGGTCCAGGGTTCTATTATAAAGTGGAATTTCGAGGAACCCGGAGATTCATCCGTTAAAATCTATACGGCCGTAACCGATGACGGGGATAATCCCCCTGATTTTTTTTCCCCGGAGTGGGATGAAGCGACAAGCGGCGATGAAATATCCGGTGTGGAGGGTGGAGATTACCTCTGGGTAAAGCAGGTCCTTGAGAGTGACGGCGATAATATCCCGGAGCTTACCAGTCTCTATTACGGGGTCTCGGGTGAACGTGATCCTCCTGTTCCGGTATCTCCTGATGGAGGGGATTGGGTTGATAATTCCACGGTGGAGTTTGAGTGGGGCAATGTTGGGGCGGCTCAGGCGGAATTTAACCTTCAGGTCTGCGAGGATGGAAGTTTTTCTGAGCCGGTAGATCATGATATTTCGGAGGTTACATCCTCAACAATCGCGCATATTGAAGAGATTTCAGACGGCTTTTACCGGTGGCGGGTAAGAAGCAGAAACGAGATGGAGGTATGGAGCCAGTGGTCCGATGAGGAAGAGTTTGGCGTTGATACGACCGACCCTTCGCCCCCGGGGCTTATCTCGCCGGAGGATATGGCCTGGACGACCTCAACCGTAAAGTTTACCTGGCACGAGGTGACGGACGAGGAGGCCGGCGAAAGCGGCCTTAAAAATTATACTTTTGAGATTTCCGAGGATGAGAATTTTAACGAGATTCATGAATCTATTGATACCGTAGAAACTTCTGTTAGGCTGGAAGAGTTAAGCCAGATCACTTACTGGTGGAGGGTGCGAGCGGAGGATAACGCCGGCAATTACTCGGGGTACGATGAGGTGCGCAGGATACGGGTTGATACCACTCCTCCCGAAGTTGAGGCCGGCTCGGATGAGTTCCGGAACTCCACATTTAATACTACCGATAACGACCGCGAAACCCCGGCAAGCGCTGACGGAGGACCCTCCGGCATAGAAAGCATAGAATGGGTTCAGGAATCCGGACCCGGTCCTCCCAACCCCGGCACACTTGATTTTTCGGCCCCGGGGGAGCTCTCAACAAATATTACGGCCGACGAGGAAGGGGAGTATACAGTAAGGCTGACCGTTACAGATAACGCGGGGAATACCGCTTACGATGAGTTTAAACTTACCTGGGACGTAACTGATCCGGAAGTTATCCTGGATGACCCATCCGGAGGGGAGATTATAAAAGGCGGAGAGGATTATACTATCAGATGGAGCGCGGTGGAGGCAGGCCATTCCGGGTACAAGAAATTCGATATAGATTATTATGACGGCATCGGTTGGGAAAATATACATACCGCGGAGGCTGGTGACAGAGAATGGGATTGGGATGTGCCGGAGGATAATACCGGTTCTGCCAGGATCCGTATAACGGCCTTTGACAGGGCGGGTAATGAAAAAACAGACGAGAGCGGGGAATTTACAATAGACTCCACCGATCCTGATATCAGCATAACCTTTCCCGAAGAAGGCCAGGTCCTGGGAGAAGAGGATGTAACGGTAACGTGGGTTATAGATGAAGGCAGCATAATAAGCGGCCTGGATACGCTTTGGATAAGACTTGACGGAGAAGACTGGATATCACTTTCTACGGATGACGAAAGTTATAAGTTCACCGGCCTTGAGGACGGCAGTTATACCGTAAGGGTAAGGGGTGAAGACAGGGCCGGAAACGAGGGCGGGGATTCCGTTAATTTTGAGATTGATACTTCCGGGCCGATAATAAGCATAACCTCGCCCCAGGACGGTGATATACTTAATGAACGTATATTAACCCTTGAATGGGAGGTGGTGTCTTCACCTTTTGATATAGACAGGTTCCGGGTAAGCTCAGACGGGGGCGATACCTGGATAGAGAATATTCCGGCTGAAACGCTAAGCTATGAGTTTACAGACCTTGAAGACGGGGGATATAATTTCCGGGTAGAGGCTTTTGACGAGCATGATAATACCGGAGTTGCCAGTATCGGCGTTATAATTGACGCCACCCCTCCCGATACCCCGGTTCTTCTTAACCCTGAGGATCTTGCCTGGTCAACCTCTACGGTAAGTTTTAACTGGCAGGAGGTTACGGGAGGGATAGTAAGCGGTCTTGAAAGTTATACTATTGAGGTTTCCGAGTATGAGAATTTTGCCGATACGCATTATTCAACCGATACCATACATACAGTCATTGAACTTAAGGACCTTGCCCAGGCCGATTACTGGTGGCGGGTGAGGGCTGCTGACAGGGCCGGAAACAGGTCGCCCTGGAGCGAACCCCGGAGGGTAAGGGTGGATACTACGCCCCCGCCTCTCCCGGAACTTATTTACCCGGATGAGGGGGTTACTTTTGAAGAGGAGGTATTCAGTCCGGATCTGGGGTGGTCCGAGGTTACGGATACTGTGAGCGGCCTTGACAGGTATCTTATCCAGGTTTCGACATCTGACGGGTTTGACCCCGTTTTGATTGAATACGAATCTCCGGAACCTGAACTGACCCTGCCGGAGGCGCTTGAGCGGAACCGGTATTTCTGGAGGGTCCGCGGGGCTGACAGGGCCGGAAACCTGGGCGGGTGGTCCTCTCCCGGCAGGAGTTTTATAATAAACCGCATACCCCTCCTGGAGTGGGTCCAGGAGGAAGATTATATAGAGACCGGGGTCAGCCCGGTATCGGGAACCGAGAGAAGCACTTTCACCTACAGGGTGAGGTACAGGGACCTTGATAAGATTGAGGAACATAATGTCAATCTTCAGGTCCGTTCCTCGGAGGATAGCGGTTGGGTAACTTACTCCCTGACTCTCCTCCAGGGAGAGGAATCAAACCCCCTGGACGGGGAGGGTAGAGTCTATACCTCAACAGTCCCGATACAATTCTCATACGACAGCAACCCTGAGTACAGGTTCCGTGGTTACGACGGGCTTTCCCTTGCGAAAGGCCCACCGGCTTCTGACCGCCACGGGCCGGCCCTGGGGTTTCCGGTCACTTTCACCGGTCACCAGCCTGCAGAACGGCATACCGGGATAAATGTCAACCTCAGGATAAAAGCGATTTCTCACGGAAACTCCGGGGTAGATCCCCTGAGCGTGATGTATATTATATACCACGGGACCAGGGCGGTCACTTCGGGTACCGATGCTGAGGTTGAGCATATTAACGATACAGGAACCGAGGCGGTATTCAGCGTATCTACGTGTACATTCAGGGTGGGTGAGGATAACCTTGTCAAGTGGAGGTGCGCCGACACTGAGGGAGAGTTCTGGAGCTCGCAGATGTACCGGGTCAGGATAAAGGAGAATACCCCTCCGCGGATAGATATTATCCAGCCCTCTGACAGGGGGTACGCTTCACTGGCCCCCCGGGTTGAGGCAAGAATAAGTGACGATAGCGGTATAGACCCGGAATCAGTAAAACTCATTATAACCGGAGATCCGGGGGGGAAAGTACTAACTTTATCAGCCGGGGATGCCCCGGAGATTTTCAGTTCTTCAGAGGGGCTTCTCAGGTACGATGTTCCGCAGGGGATACTTAGGGATAACCGCCGGTACATTCTGAGGGTCTCCGCCCGGGACTCGGGATACGGGGAGAAGTACGCCCTTGAGGCGGAAGAGGAGGTCAGGTTTACCGTAAGAAAAGGAGGGGTGGCGGATATTATACCTGTTCCGAGCCCCTTTAACCCGGAGCGGGAGAAGGCGGAGTTAAGGTATGTTATAGCGGAAGATTCCAGGGTAACGATAAATATATACGATTCCGGGCGTAACCTGGTAAAGACCCTTATAAAAAAAGCCCCCAGGGAGAAAGGAGAGAACATCGAGCCCTGGGACGGGAGGAACTTCGCGGGAAGTTCGCTTGCAAACGGTGTATACTTCATTGAGGTTATAGCCGATTCCGGGAGCCGGAGCAGGTTCTACCAGAGTATCGCCATACTCCGTGATTGAAATTAATTATAATTTAAATTAAGTTTAAATAATATAGTTTATGAAATTATACCGATTTTATACTTTAACTGCAGCATTTATCCTTGCAGGACTGATCCTGCCCGCCAGGGGATATTCCCAGGAGGAGCTCAGGCCTACCGCCTATGAGGATCTTGCCGACCCGAGCCAGACAACAGATCCCGAATACGCCTATGACGGAGAGACTGGAACATCCGCGGAGATTGACTGTAACTATACAGGCGACTCCATAATATTTTACGGATGGGAGGGGGGCCCTGAGCCTGACCAGCCGGAGAACGAAACGTATGTAGGAAGCTCCGCGACATTCAGCTGGATCGGCGGAGATGTCCAGGACCAGCCGGACCTAATTTTATCCCTGAATGACGCCGGTAGCGTTCAGCCCACAACCCGCCACAGATACCAGATACACTACTCAACCACGGCCGGGGAGTCCTGGACTGTTCTTATTGATTGGAGCTGGAATGATGGTGAACGCGATGAATCTCTCAGTCTGGATTCAGGGCTGGATTTTTCAAAACTGAAGATTAAAGTGGAAACAGAAATTAGTACTAATGAAAACTCTTTGCATATTTTCGATATAAGGACAAGCGCCGGGGATTTCAGCGATATACAGGAGTACGAACTGCAGCTCTCAACCCATTCGGATTTCTCATATGTAAGCGTATCAGAGACCTCAGAGAGCACCCAGGCTTACGTTACGGACCTGGAGGTTTCATCAACGTACTGGTGGCGGGTCAGGGGCAGGGATGAGTATGATAACTACACCTCCTGGTCTTCAACCAGGGAGGTTTATATAGAAACGGTCCTTGTAGAGGATGTATATCCCCCGGATCTTATCTCTCCTGAGAACGAAACCTGGTCTACATCCACGGTAAGGTTTCAGTGGGAGGAGCCCGAAAGCGAGTCCGGGGAGATTGAGAACTATGATATCCAGGTATCAACGGATTCGGGGTTCGGGGTATTTACCTCCTCGGTCACGGTAGAGGAGACCTCACTTATGCTCTCCGGACTGGACCAGACCACGTACTGGTGGAGAGTAAAGGCCAGGGATGACGGGGGAAACGAGTCGGATTGGAGCGAAGAGTGGAAAGTCTATGTCGATACCACAACCCCGGGGGTCCCGTCGTTATCCTCTCCGGGCAATATGAGCTGGTCGACATCTACCGTTACTTTCACCTGGTCCGGGGTAACCGAGACCGGTCCGAGCGGATTTAAGGAGTATACGCTCCAGGTATCAACAGATTCGGGGTTCGGGGTATTTGAGTCTTCCCTGACCCTTACCGGTATTGAATATACCCGGCAGGACCTTGACCAGGCCACGTACTGGTGGCGTGTGAAGTCCGGGGATAATGCGGGGAACGAGTCGGATTGGAGCGAAGAGTGGGAGGTCTATGTAGATACCACCCCTCCTTACATATCGCTTACAGCCCCGCAACTGGGAGAGAACGTAAAGGGTGATAATATCTACACGATACAGTGGTCCACGGGAGATCCCGGTCCGTCGGGGTATGATGATTTAGTGATAGAATTCTACAATGGCTCCGAATGGGATGAATTGGATACACTTAACCCGGATGAACTAAGTTATGTGTGGGAGGTTCCTGAAGCAGATTTAGATAATGCGAATATACGGATAACTGTGAGAGACGGCGCGGGTAATGAGAGCGAGGATGAGAGCGGAGATTTTGTAATAGATTCCACGGATCCTTTTATAGCGCTTATAGAACCTGC
>SLGR01000164.1 GCA_007136585.1 Candidatus Sumerlaeota bacterium
ATGATTGCGCCGATTCTGACGAGTTAAAGTACGCGAGCACCGTCCCTCTTGACGAGGTAGGGGACCCGGAAGAGGATGAGGTTGAGTTTGAGGGCGACCTGGATGTTCTGGGATACACCTTCCAGTCCGGGGCCCGCGCTGCAGCGGCAGATTCGCAGAATAATATAATTGTCACCGGAAACTGCTGGGAAGAAGACGCTATCCTTACCGTAAAATACGATACGAACCTTAATGTGATATCCTCAACCACATATTCCGGGGAAGAGGGTGATGTTTCGGCCCATTCGGTGGCGGTGGACAGCCAGGACAGGATAATAATAGCCGGCGCAAAATATATTGACGGAGACGACCATTTCTACATAAGGATATACGATTCTGAGTTTAACGTGGAGGCTTATCACTGGCACGCTGTTGACCGGGCGATGTATAGGACATATGTCGCAGTTGACAGCGAGGATAATATCATAATAACCGGGCGAGATGACGATGATTTTCTTACTATAAAGTATGACAGCAACCTTGAACAGATCGGTATTCCGGAGAGATATGAAGGTGTAGGGAGAGTTGACCAGCCTGCCGGGGTAGCGGTGGATTCAGATGATAATATCATTGTCTCGGGGTACAGCAGCGACCAGGATAACAATGCGGATTTCTTTACGATAAAATACTCTCCGTCGCTTACACAGATAACAAACAGGTCCAATAACCTTGAGGAGGATAATTACGGGCGCGGAGTTGCCGTTACCCCGGATGACGAGATAGTCGTTACGGGGAGTATGGGAAATTCCATATTGACCCAGAAGTACAACTCCGGTCTGACAGCGGTGCTGGGAGAGGATACATACGAGGATGAGGACGGAGCCTCTCCCCACGCGATAGCAGTTGATTCAGAAGGTAATATCGCGGTAACTGGAGACCATTATACTCCGACCCTTTGGTACAAGGGGTACCTGATGCTCTACAGCCCCGATTTTGAAATACTCGGATCCGTCACTTACTGGATGATCGGTGTTTACAGTAACTCTTCGTACGGTGTTGCCTTTGACCGTGATAACAACATAATAGCAATAGGGAGAGTTGCCGGCGATCGCGAGGTTGTCATAAAGTTTGACGGGGTGGCGGCTCCTCAGCCAGGACCTGATCCCGATCCCGCCCCGGTTGAGGAAGAGGGTGAGGCGGAGGTCGTCGGAGGCTCAGGAGGGTCAGTAAACCCCAACGAGGGGGAGACGGCAAGGATACAGTTTAAGTCAAACCAGCCCGGGAGCGTAACGGTAAGGGTCTACAGCCGCCGCGGGCAGCTTGTCTGGGAAGATTCAAAGGAGACCGACGGCAGCGATGACGAGATAGAGTGGGCCGCGAGGAACGCCCAGGATAATGTGGTTTCCTCGGGTATATACATAATACATATAAGTGGCCCTGGGATAGATGTCACCCGGCAGGTTCCGATAGTAAAATGAGGTTTAAGGCAGCTATAGTATTGGCGGCGGGGGTTTTACTTGCTCCGGATCCGGCTGGAGCCCTTCCTTTAGAGTGGAATATTGCGGAGATAGATACCCATACGTATGTTGATGACTGGGCTGACCGGTCCGAGATGGATATCGGCCCCGGCGACCTTCCGCATATAATATACGGAAACTACAGCGCGGGGATGCTCAGATACGCCGCCTATGACGGCGCGGGGTGGGATATTCACACGGTTACAGATACTTTTTACTCTCCCGGTCTCTCACTTGCTCTTGATGGTGCCGGAGATACGCATCTGGCGGCAAACCTTACGGGCGAAGAGCTTTATTACGGGGTTTCCGGCACACCGTCCGGGTGGGAGTTCTCGGATCTTGCAGAAGGGGATTACCCCTCTATAACTCTGGACTCGCAGATGAGGCCCCATATAGCTTATTTCCAAACCGCCCGAGAACAGCTGGAGTACGCCGTTTATGATAACGGGTGGGAGTTTGATACAATTAAAGAAGATGTTATTATAAGGAGCCTGGCCCTTGTCCTTGATCAGCAAGATACCCCGCATCTGGCCTATTACAGAAGCAACAACGATGACCTTACAAAGGGACAGCTGGTTTATTCCTTCCCTGATAACGGCCAGTGGCAGGAGGAGGAGATAGACGTTTTAAGCGACGGTTTTTATTTTAACGGAGTTGACATAGCTGTAGGTGCCGATGGTAACGTTCATATAGTTTACCTGCATTCGGGCAAGCTGAAGTACGCGGATATAGACCGGGGGTCGCAGGAGGTTATAGCGGACGACACCCAAATAGGGTCCTTTTCCGCTGCGGCCGGTGCGGAAAATCTGGTGCGTGTTGCCTATACCTTCGCGCCCGACGGGTTTAACGGAAAAAAGGAGCTCTGGTATATGTCGGGCTCTTACGGAGACTGGAAGGATCCCGAACGGGTAGAGTCAGAGTATGCCAGGCAGCCTTCGATCTCGGTAGATTCCGAGGGTATACCGCATATATCATACAGGTGCGGAGACTCCGGTGCGCTGAAGCACGCCGGCGGTTCTCCTCCTGAGGAGGAAGAGGATCCGCAGGATTATAACCTTGTCACTGAAGGAACCCTTGAGGATCTTGCGTGGGAAGTAAGCCAGATTGAAAAAAATAACTCCGGATTATCCGTGGCTGTGAATTCTTCTGATGAGGTCATATTTCTTGATTCAAAGTGTGTTGACGGAGAGTTTAAACTTGTAAAATATGACAGCAGCCTGGTGGTTATTTCCTCGGCTTCTTATAGCCAGGCGGGGTTTATCCGGGCCAGGGCCGTTACGGCAGACAGCCAGGATAATATAATCGTAGCCGGAGGGATAAGCCCCACAGCCGGGGACGATAGTAATTTCTTTATAATGAAATTTGGCCCGGATCTGACCCTTACCGGAAGTAAAGAGATTGATACGCCTTTGTTTCACGCCGGAACCTCTCCGATGGACGGGGCATACGGCGCGGCAGTTGACAGCGGGGATAATATAATAGTAACCGGCATCCAGGATGAGAGTATCCGCACCTACAAATTCAACCCGAATCTGGATCTGCTGGATGATGCCGTCTATAACTCTGACACGATCAATTTAGGTAGGGGTGTGGCCGTTGACGGGGATGATAATATTTTTGTTGCCGGGACCGCGGGGGGCGACAGTTTTCTTACCATTAAATACAACCCGGATCTTATACGTCAGAATGTTACTGAGATAGATGCCGCTAACCAGACTCATCACTCAGGCGGAGCCATGGCGGTAGCAGTCAGCGGTGACGGAGATGTGGCGGTTACAGGAATAAGTGATGATGAGTGGCTGATTGTAAAATATGATTCCGGGCTCACCGAGCAGGGAAGGGTTAGGAAAGAGAATTACGACCTCTCCGAAGGAAGGGGAGCCGCTTTTGATACGGCGGGCAATCTCATAGTTTCCGGGTATATAGAGACCGGAGATATGTACGTTACTCAGTGGGGAAAGACCGTGCTTTATGATACTCAGTTTGCGGTCATATCCTCGGCTACGTTCAGGGGTGATGGGTATTCCAATAAAGCAAACGCCATTGCCGTTTCCGGGGATAACAGTATATATGTCGCCGGGATGATTTTTGATGACTGGGAAGACTCGGTTATCATAAAGTACAGTGGAGTCTCTCCCCCGGACCCCTCTCCCTCACCGGTTGAGGAAGAGGGTGAGGCGGAGGTCGTAGGAGGATCAGGGGGATCAGTAAACCCCAACGAGGGGGAGACGGCAAAGATACAGTTTAAGTCAAATCAGCCCGGGAGCGTAACGGTAAGGGTCTACAGCCGCCGCGGGCAGCTTGTCTGGGAAGATTCAAAGGAGACCGACGGCAGTGATGACGAGATAGAGTGGGCTGCGAGGAACGCCCAGGATAACGTGGTTTCCTCGGGTATATACATAATACATATAAGTGGCCCGGGTATAGACGTTACCCGGCAGGTTCCGATAGTAAAGTGATTTTTTAAAAGGTATAGCAAGGGAGAAAAAAATGATTAAGGTTATGAGAAAATTTGCGGTATCGGTTATGATCTTTTCGGCGGTTTCCGCCTGCGCCTACGCGGGGGGCGCCGGATCTACGGCGGTCCTTACCCTGCTTGAGCCGGTCTCCGGGGCGGACGCGGCAATGGGTGAGGCGGGTGTGGCCCTGAGCGGTTCGCCTTCTATGCTCAGGTATAACCCGGCGGGGATAATATCCTCCGGTCCCGGGAGGGCCGGGTTCCTCTACAGGAGGGGTCTGGCGGATGACAGCTACTTTGCCCTTACCGCTTCCCTCGGCGGAGGGGATATAACATACGCGGCCTCCGTGCAGTACTATACCACGGGGGAGATAACTCTCTTTAACCTTGCCGGACAGGAGGTAACCGAAGTGGGTCAGAGGGATACAGTTTTCAACTTAGGGGCCGCTACTGAGATAGGCGGTATACCCGCGGGCGTTAACCTGAAATACATAACCTCGGAGATATTCGGCGAGGACGGTTCGGCTTTCGCGGCCGACCTGGGTATGCAGTATAAAGAGTTTGAGGGGATGACCCTGGGCCTTGCGGTAAGGAACCTCGGGACCGGGATAGAGTACGTCAGCGATGAGGAGGACCTTCCCCTTAACGTGGCGGCGGGGGCTTCCTACTCCGGCGATCATTACGGTGGCGATCTTCTGCTTTCGATGGAGGTTCCCTACTTTGTAAACGAGAAGGAAACGCTTATTCTGGCGGGAGCCGAGTTTATTTATAACGGGATGCTTGCCTTAAGGGGCGGGTACAGGGTTAACCTTGACGATACATCCGGCGAGGATGTGCCCGTGACGCTGGGGGTTGGTATAATATGGAACAACTACCTTATTGATTACGGGGTTGGCCTTGCAAGCGACCTCAGCTCCCCTCATAACATATCCGTAACCCTGCTCTACTGAAACAGGTAAAAAAACCGTGAATTCTCCTGCGGCTGTAGTAAAGATAGGCGGCAGCGTTATAAGAAGCCCCGAAGCCCTTAAAGGGGTTCTTGCCCGGATAATAAGTTTATCCCGGAAGGGATACGGGGTTACAGTCATACCAGGTGGAGGGGAAGCGGCGGAGCTTGTAAGGAAGAAACAGGAAACCTTATCTCTTTCCGATACCGCGGCTCACTGGATGGCCGTAAGGGCTATGGATATAAACGGGGTTCTCATATCCGATCTTAACAGCGGTTTTACAATAGCTGAGGATATCTCTTCCTGCAGAGCCGCGCTTGAGGAAAAGAAGGTCCCTGTTTTCCTCTCATCTTCCTTCCTCAGGCAGGAGGGAAAACTTCCCGAATCCTGGGATGTGACCTCCGACTCAATATCACTTTTTATAGCCTCTAAGCTGGGCGTTTCAAGGCTTGTACTTGTAAAGGATGTGGAAGGTGTATACCCAGGTGACGGCGCCCCGGAAATTATTGAAACCCTCACCCCGGAAGACCTTCGGGAGATCCGGAGGAAAACTTCCAGTGGATGCGTGGACCGGTATTTCCCTTCACTGGCCTCAGAGACCGGAATAAGTACCTGTATCGTGTCGGGGTATCATCCGGGCCGGGTTGAAGATGCCGTTACGGGTAGGGATTTCGAGGGGACCCTGGTAAGGACTTAAGTAAAACAGTTGAACTATTACCGGTTTTACAGGCTTGATTTCTGTTTAAGGAACCTCGGACTCGGTCTTATGGCCCTGCTTACCCTGGAAGCCTTGCCGGGAATTTACCCCGCATCCCTTGCGATTTTTCAGATACTTTTGATCCAGATGCAGTCTTTCTCCGCCAATAACTACTTTGACAGTCTTATCTGGGGAGAGGAAAACTATATCAGTGAACTTGTAAGAGAAGGAGTAGGCGGTAAACGGATCGTCTTTCTGCTTTTTTTGCCGGTAATTCTTCTTATTATGACACTGCCGTTTTCTGATAAGTCTTTTCTGCTTCTTATCCTGTATATGTTACTTTTCTCGCTTTACCAGCTTCCTGGTGTGAGAAAGGTATTTAAGGAACATTACCTGCCCTCAATAATAATCAACTC
>SLGR01000018.1 GCA_007136585.1 Candidatus Sumerlaeota bacterium
CTCCTTTTGGCGAGAGGCGTTCCCGGGCCATAAATGCGGATTTTGTCACCCTCGAGGACGGGACCGGGATAGTCCATATAGCCCCGGGTCACGGGGAGGATGATTACGCGGCGGGGAGAAAATATTCGCTTGAGATACTCTCTCTGGTTGACGGTAAGGGCCGGTTTACCTCTGATGCGGCAGTGGAAGAGCTCGCGGGTATGGGGGTTTTTGAGGCCGACCCGGTGATAACGGGGATTCTCAGGGAGAGAGGGCTCCTTTTCTCCGAAGGTATGCGTCCCCACTCATACCCGCACTGCTGGAGATGCCGTAAACCCGTTATATTCCGAGCCACGAAACAGTGGTTCCTCGGGGTTGATAAGAAAGATTTGAGAAAAAGATCACTCGGGCTTATAAGTGATGTGAAATGGCATCCGGAGATCTCCGAAAAGAGGATAAGATCAATGATGGAGAGCAGGCCTGACTGGTGTCTCTCGCGGCAGAGGCTCTGGGGGGTCCCCGTCCCGGTTTTTTACTGCCGGGACTGCGGGGAGGTTCTTGCTACCAGGGAGAGTTTTGACCGTATAGCCGCGATGGCGGAAATGGAGGGTACAGATGCCTGGTTCTACCGCACGGCGGAGGAGATACTGGAAGGCGTAAAATGCTCCTGCGGTTCCGGGGCCCTGGAGAAGGAAAACGATATACTTGACGTCTGGTTTGATTCCGGGGTCAGCAGTTTTGCCGTACTTGAGGAGCGGGAATCACTTGAATGGCCTGCGGATATGTACCTGGAGGGTTCCGACCAGCACCGGGGGTGGTTTCAGACATCTCTTATACCCTCTGTCGCATTGAAGGACCGTCCCCCTTACAGGAGCGTTCTTACTCACGGGTTCACTGTTGATGACGAGGGTAAAAAGATGTCCAAATCGGAGGGGAACGTTATAAGTCCCCAGGAAATAGTGGAAAAATACGGTGCCGACCTGCTTAGGCTCTGGGCGGCCAGCGAGAATTATTTCAGGGATATAAAGGTATCTGAGGAGATACTCTCGCAGCTGGTGACTTACTACAGGAGGATAAGGAATTCCATAAGGTTCATCCTGGGAAATACAAGCGGGTTCAGCGGAGAGGAGGCTGTTGAGTACGGGGAGATGACCCCCATTGACAGGTTTATTCTGCGCCGGTTCCATATAATGAACCGCACGGTTATGGAAAATTACAATGACTGTCTATTCTACCGGGGAACCAGGGAGATACACGAGTTCTGCAACAACTGGCTTTCCTCTTTCTACTTTAATATCCTCAAGGACCGCCTTTATGTCTCCGGAAGGGATTCGCTGAAGAGGCGCTCCAGCCGGACGGCGCTGCGGCTTATGGGGGAGAGTCTCCTGAAACTCATAGCCCCGGTCCTTTCCCATACCGCTGAAGAGGGGTGGCAGGTTATGAGGGAAGAGTCGGAGCCGGGGCTTGAGGAAAGCGTCTTCCTGGCCGGGTTCGGGGAAGTTCCGGAGGAATGGGAGGCCCCTGAGCTCGAGGAAGAGTGGATGAATATTGTCCGGCTGAGAGAAATGGTCCTGAAAAAGATAGAAGAGGCCAGGGGGGAAGGGTTGGTGAAGGATCCTCTTGAGAGCCGCGTGGCAATAGGTGTTTCGGGGAAAAAAGCTCTCAGGTTCTTAACAGGGATATCAGAGGTTCTAAGCGAATACCTCATAGTAAGCAGCGCGGAAGTGGCTCCTGTAGAAGAATCAGAGGGTCCGGAGTTTATGGACGGCAGTATAGATATATCTGTCACCCGGGCGGAAGGGATGAAATGCGCCAGGTGCTGGCTTATTACCCCTTCCGGGGAAGTTTCGGATAGGTACCCGGATATATGCGGCAGGTGCGCTGATGTCGTAGGGGAAACAGAGTAACCCGGCAGGGCTCGCCCCCGGATAGGTCCTGTGAGAAAAAAAACCGTATACGCCCTGATATCTCTTGGTGTGCTGGGCGTAGACAGGGTCCTCAAGTTCCTGGTTATATCTTATATTCCGCCGGCCTCCGGTGTTCAGGTTCTTCCTTTCTTCCGTATAACGCGCGTTTACAATACCGGGATGGCTTTCGGGCTGTTTCCCGGGTTTAATACCCTGCTTATCTGGATAAATATTCTGCTTGCTTCGGTTATAGGCTGCCTTGTTTTCGGGCGTAAGGTTCATCACGGAAGCGCGGAGCCGGCCGCCTTTTCCCTTATCCTGGGGGGGGCGGTCTCCAATATATGGGACAGGATATTTTACGGGGGGGTAATTGATTACATTGATACCGGGTTCTGGCCGGTATTTAACGCGGCGGACGCGGCGATTACCGCGGGGGCTTTAATAATACTGGTCCGTATGGCCCTTAAAACCACCGGGGAGAGGACCTAGGTGTTCCCCCGGCTCTTTACGGCAGGGGGGGTTACCCTCTACTCCTACGGAATTATGCTTGCCCTGGGGGCCGTTCTTGGGTATTTCCTGGCGGTAAGGGGAGCCCCTTACAGGTCTCTGACCCGGTCATTTGTCTCAAACGCTGTCTCCGGGGCTGTCATATCCGGGATAATATTTGCCCGCCTGGGGTATATTCTTATAAGTCCCGCGGGTTTCCTGAGCCGTCCGTCGAGGGTCTTTATGATAGGGGAGGGGGGGCTTGTATTCTGGGGCGGGTTGGCAGGGGCCGCACTTTGGCTCTGGTACTACTGCAGGAGAGAAAAGGCGGAGCTCCGCGCCGCCCTTGATATTCTCTCCCCGGCGGCGGCCCTGGGTTACGCTTTCGGACGTATAGGGTGTTTTCTTGCGGGGTGCTGCTGGGGGATACCTACAGAATTTTTTGCGGGTGTGGTATTCTCACACCCGGAGACGCTCTGCGCTCATCCCGGTCCCGTGCACCCTGTACAGCTTTACTCGGCGGTCTTTACGCTTATTCTGGCGCTCTTTCTTTACAGGCGTCTGAAAAACTCCCCTGCCCGGGAGGGGAAGATCTTCGGTCTTTACCTGGTTTTATACTCGGTTTTCAGGTTTTTTATAGAGTTTCTCAGGGGGGATTTCAGGGGAAGAGAATTTCTTTCTCTGACCCCGACCCAGTGGGTGGCCTTACTGGGTATTATAACGGGAGCGGTTATCTTTTACAGGCGGGGTGGGCGTGCCCGGAAAGGCTCGTAGGGTCAGGGTTGAAACCCGGAACGCCGGGGAGAGACTGGATAAGTTTATAGCCCGTTCCGCGGGGCTCAGCAGGAGACGCGCCAGGGAAATGGTTGAATCCGGTTCGGTAAAGGTTGACGGGGAGGAAAGGCCCCCCGATTACCAGCTGGGTCAGGGGCAGGATGTGACGTATGCTTCCGGGACTGAAAAAAAGCGGGAAGGAAAACTTCCCGAAGTGAGAGTTATTTACGAGGATGAGGAGCTTGCCGTTATAGATAAGGCCCCGGGGGTTGTTGTGCACCCGGCACCCGGGACCGTTTCCATGACTCTTCTTGACGCTTTACAAAAGCGGTACCGGTCTCCGGAGCTTGTCCACCGTCTTGATAAGGATACCTCGGGGGTGATGGCGGTTGCCCTTAATGAGAGAGCGGCTTCTTTCATTCGCCGGCAGTTCAGGGACAGAACGGTCAAGAAGGAGTACCTTACAATCGCTGAAGGAACGGTTTCGCCTCCCGCGGGAGAGATTAACGCCCCTCTTAAGAGGTCTTCCCGGAGCCCCGACAGGATGAGCGTTTCCTGGGTGGGGGCCAGGAGCTCGGCCACCCGGTACAGCCTGGTAGAATCCTCAGGGGGAACCAGTCTCCTTGAGGTCTACCCCTTGAGCGGACGCACACACCAGATAAGGGCTCACCTGGCCCACCTGGGTTCTCCGGTTCTGGGAGATACCAGGTACGGTTCAGGAAGGGGAGGGGTTTCCAGGCAGATGCTTCATGCCTACAGGATATCTTTTGAGATCCCAGGTTCTAATAAGCGGAAAATATTCTGTTCTCCCCCCCCGGAAGATTTTACCCTTCTGCTTCGTAAGCTTGGTTATGATTTGAAGAAGATAGTATAAATTAGTAGAATATATAGTTAACTATTTTATTATATGTAAGCTCCGGGAACTCCGGCTAAAACTCTTAAAAAATGAAAGAAGAAAAAGTTTTTAATACCCTGAAGGAGAATATGCGGCGCCCGCTTCTTATAGTCGTCTCCGCCCCTTCCGGCACAGGAAAGACCACACTATGCCGGATGCTGGTTGAGAGGCTGGAAAACGCTGATTTTTCGGTCTCAGTTACCAGTAGGGATCCCCGTCCGGGTGAGGTTCAGGGCAGGGATTACCTGTTCGTATCAGAAGAGGAGTTCAGGGAAAAGATTGATTCAGGGGGGTTCCTTGAGTGGGCCGTTGTCCATGACCGTTACTACGGCACTTCAAAGGATTTTGTCCGGGAGAGTCTTGGCCGGGGAAACCATGTTGTGTTTGATATAGACGTTCAGGGGGGGATGCGGATCAGGGAAAACCAACCGGAAGCCGTGCTCATATTTCTGCTTCCTCCCTCAATGGAGGAACTGCGCCGCAGGCTCGTGGGGAGAAACCAGGACGGGGAAGATGAGATAGAAAAAAGAATAGGTAATTCGTACAGGGAGATGCGTCGCGCCCTTGATTACGATTACCTTGTTGAGAACAGGGATCTGGATGAGGCTCTTGAAATGATACTAAGTATAATAACGGCCGAAAAGTGCCGTGTGAGGTAAGCGGAGGAGATAAAGTGGACGAAAAAACAAGAAAAATGCTCAACGACAACGTTGAGAACCCGTGGGATTTCGTGGTAGAGGCGGCAAAGAGGTATAAGAAGGAGTTTATTAAAACCTCTAAGATCGGACGCCCTCCCGCCATAGACGAGGTTATGGGAGAGTATATTAAGGAGATTGTCGAGGGACCGGAAGAAAATAAAGAGGATACGCCCGATCAGGAGAAAGATATTGCGGAGGAAGATGCCGCAGAGGAAGAAAAACCTGCCGATGAGTAACCTCGTTCTGGGAGTCTGCGGGGGGATAGCGGCATACAAGTCCGCTTTTCTTGCTTCCGGTTTTTCCAGGAAAGGGTTTGCCGTAAGGACTATTATGACCTCCAGCGCGGGAAAATTCATCACCCCGCTTACTTTCGAGACCCTTACCGGAGAAATTGTTTACACGGATCTTTTTGATAAGAACCGCCTGGAGAACCACACCGCCCTTGCCCGCTGGGCCGACCTTGCGGTGGTAGCTCCCGCTACGGCTACTACCATGGCCAGGATGGCGGCGGGGTTTGCCGATGAGCTCCTCAGCGCTTTTCTCCTGGATTTCTCCGGTCCGGTCTTTCTCTGTCCCTCCATGCACGGGAATATGCTTAAAAAGCCTCCTGTAAAGCATAATATATCTCTTCTCAAGGAGAGGGGATACCGTTTTATAGGTCCGGTGGAGGGGCGCCTTGCCGGGGGGGATTCCGGGCCCGGAAGAATGGAGGAGCCGGAGAGGATAATAAAGGAAGTAGAGAGTTTTCTGGGCCGGGGTTCTGCGGAGTCCGGCTGAGTTTATCGGCCGGGTGCAGGAGCTTAGATGAATCTGGACCGGGTCAGGGTTCTTATTACGTCGGGGCCGACGCGGGAGAGGATCGATCCGGTGAGGTATATAACCAACCGTTCCTCGGGAAAGACCGGCAGGGCCCTGGCTCTCAGGGCGTTTCAGATGGGAGGTGAAGTGACCCTTATAACCTCACTGGAGGCGGATCTTCCGCCGGGGATAAGGGTTCTTCCTGTAGAAAGCGCGCAGGATATGTTTAAAGCGGTTAAGAAAAATTTTCCCGGATGCGATATATTCATATCCAGCGCCGCGGTAGCGGATTTCAGGCCCTCAGACCCCTCGGATTCCAAGATAAGAAAACAGGGCGGGGTGCCTGTTATAAAACTTGAGAGGACTCCTGATATACTGGAGTGGGCGGGGAAGAGGCGTCAGGACCGTGTAATTGCGGGGTTCTCCCTTACAGATCTTCCGGATACTGAAGCGGCCA
>SLGR01000219.1 GCA_007136585.1 Candidatus Sumerlaeota bacterium
CTGAGAGCTCTTTTTTCAGTATATGGGTTTTCCCGAAACCTGCCATATACCCGTTAATCCGGGCCGCAACTGAAGAGCGCATAAAATCCCTGTGATCCGCGTAGCTTTCTCTAAGCTCCCTATATATAACCCTGCTTTTTTTAATATATGATTTCTGCTGGTAATCTTCAGCAGGGAAAAACCTGTCAACGGGATATATCCCTGTACAAGCCTCTCTATCCCCCTGAGAAAGGGCTCTCTTCTTCTCCCGGGCAGCTCTCAGCTGAGAGCTGTTATGGTAAAAAACCGTAGACATAAACCGTCTTCCGGAAGGTTCCCGGAACGGGTCGTGGAGTTTTAAAAACTCCTCAAGGATCCGGCGGTAAGAGGTTTGCTGCGGAAGGAACCGAACCTGCACGGATTCGGTATGATCCTTAGGGTTGTAAGAAGAAGGTTCCTCGCCTATACCCCCGGTGTATCCCGTAAGGGTGCTGAATACCCCCGGGAGCACCCCCAGCCCAGCTTCCAGCCTGCGGAAATCTCCTCCTGCAAGAGTTGCTGTCATAAGGTCCCCGGCGGCTTCCGATTCCGGTAAGGGTTTAGTCATAAATCGCCCTGAGACACCCCTCCCCCGGGATCGGCACTCAGAAACTCCCTTCCCTGTAAAGGCTCCTTAAGTATTTTATCTTTTTTTCACAGACCCCGGCCAAACTCCCCGCCCTGAGGGCACCCTGTATCCTGGGATCCTCCCAGAGCCACTTGAACTTTCCGTACAGCTCAGCGTATTCTTTTGATGAAACTCCTCGCCACAAATTCTTTTTTTTCTCCATAAGAATACCGGAAGACCCGGGGGAAAGGTTTTCAATATCTTCAAAATAATCTTCAAGAGGGAATCTAAGGTTGTACTCTTCCCAGAGAGATATGTTTTTTTTGCGGGCCGACTCAAGCTGCCTCTCCCAGAACTCCAGTATCTCGTTTATGTGGTTAAGGGGTTCAAAACCCTTTTTGCCGCCGTCGTATATAACGCAGGCCTCAAGGGCTATGATCATTTTTTCAAACTGGGAGTACTCAAACTCGGGCGAAATCAGAGCTCCCAACCGGCTGCTTTTGAGAAGGTCCGTATCCGGGGAGAAATTCTCAAGGGGCGTATCATCTGAAGCAAGGGCGAACCTGCCTTCCAGGTAACAGAGAATAGTCCTCTCGTATCCCGGGCATTTTTCCCTGAATATCTTGTCCCATTTTCTCAGAACACGAGCGGCTTCGCCGCACCCTATTGTAATAAAAACAAGGTTCCTTATCCGGCAATCAGAAGATTCCATATAAGCATCCAGGTACCTCAGCGCGTTGTCCAGAGATATACCGGAAGCGACTATATCGCACGAGTATATGGTTGCTTCATCGGGAACCACGAATTTTCTATAGAGATCATCGCTAACCTCAAAACTTCCCTCCTTCAGGACCCGCTGGCTGGATATATACGAACTGCTCTGCCACTTGTATCCGAAGGCCCTGTTGAGAGCGGAGACTATCTCAAAGTTGAGCGCCCCTCTCAGAATATGAAATACGTTTACTTTCCTGGAGTCCAGCCTGCTGAGATCCTCCAGGCGGCTGATTCCCTTGAGGGCGTTTGTTATACCGTTACGCATCTTCCTGCGAAAACCCACGCTTACTATCTCGGGGTAGTTCATAAGGTCCCGGGTATCCCTGGTGGAAACCACGTACTGCTTCAGGGTATCACAGGGATCTCCGGAAATAGTGTAGACCGAGACCGATTCGTCCCGGAACCTTCGCTTAAGCCTTTCCATTACAGTGCCTCATATATCCCGCACGGAAATATGCCGGAACCTTTCCCGTGTAAACCTGTTTACACCCGAAAGAAGCTTATCAACGTTATCGGAAATTTCGTTATCGTTGACCTCCAGGTCGGATTTCCCGTACCCTCTCACCGCACCTATTATATCCCAGGCGGAAGCGTCTTCCCGGCCGGGGCGGGGCCTGAAGAAGCGCTGCTTGTTTTTATACGATTCCACAAGCATCCCTGTTTCAGCAAGCTCATAGAGAAGCTCGTTTACAAGCTTTACCGGGCCTCCCACATCCTCTATTACATCCTCAGCCGGAACCGGGGTTCCATTATCTGAGCTCCTCCTGAAAACCGAGGCGGCGGCCATAAGGGCCAGTTTCTCCCTGGAAGAGAAACTTACCGCTCCCGCATTCCCCGCGCTCTTATATACGCGGAAGTTCTGAACGGCAAAAGAAAGCTCCGCCCCGGCAAGGATTATCATCCAGCTTACATATATCCATATAAAAAGAAGCACAAGCTGGGAGAAACTCCCGTAAATTATATTGAGCTCGGTTGCCCGGGAAGACCAGAGCACGTAGATCCTCTGGGCGCTGAGCCAGAGAAGCCCCGTGACCACCCCGGCCGTAAGGGCGGCGCTTAACTTGACCCTGACATTGGGAAAGGCAAAATAAAGCAGAGTAAAACCGGAAAAGGCTATGAGATAAGGGAAGAACCCACGGGCCACTGGAACATGGGTCCCGATAAAATCTATGGCGGCCGAAAGCCCCACTGTAAGGATAACAGGAAGTATAATTATCGCTATAATATAGTAAAACGCCCTCTTAAGGAGAGGCCTCTTCTCCTTTATGCCCCATATTTCATTAAAATAACGCTCTATATGAGAGAGAAGAAAGGAGGCTATCTTAAGCAGGGCCAGGACCCCTATAACCCCCAGGGCGCTGACATCGGTCCTGTTGACGTAATCAATTATACTCTCTGATATCTCCGGGTTGATCAGTATGTGGTTAAGGAGAGATATCCCGTATGTATTCTGAACCCCCGCCTCTTTCAGGGCCACGAAGACCACGGCGGAAAAAGGGACCATAGCTATGAGCGAATAATATGTAAGCGAGGAGGCGAGTACGTGGCACCGGTCCTTGAAAAAATCATACCCTGTTATGAGTGATATTTTAAGGAGGTTTATCAGGTGACCCTGGGCCTTAGGCCTCCGGGAAACGTCTATCCTCCAGAGCTCTTCCTTGAGAAAATGTTTTACCCTGTTCATAACTTCCCGTCTAATATAACTTTTTCAAGGTGGAAATCAAACCCTCACGTATGAGTTGTATGCACGGCAGAGCTCACTTACGTTGTTTTCTATGTCTCCTTCGGTTATGCCCCGGACCATCGCCACCGTACGGACACCGGCTTCCAGAACCCTGTGTAGGTTGCCCCGGTTTATCCCCCCCATAACAGTTACCGGGATACTAACCTTATCCCTGACCTCCCGGAAAGTTTTGAGCCCCACCGGGGATATGCCGGGTTTTGTCGGTGTGGAAAAAATAGGACCCACGTTCACATACCCGGCGCCTGCCGCCTCCGCCGCCAGGGCCTCCTCCGCACTGCGAGTAGAGCGCCCTATGATAAGCCCGGGACCGATAGTTCTCGCCGCCCCTACCGGCAGATCCTCTCTGCCGAGATGCACCCCGTCGGCTCCAACGCTCAGAGCTATATCAATATCATCATTTATTATAAGAAGGCGGCCCGCGTCAGAGGTCTTACGCCTGAATATTTCCGCCAGGCGGAACCTCTCCCTCCTTGAGAGATGTTTCTCCCGCATCTGAACCGCCTGTACTCCTGCAGCAATAACCCTTTCAAGTATATGCGTAGGGTCCTCACCGGTTCCTTCCCGGGTGCTTATAACCGCATAGAGGTCAACCCGAGAGGGGAGAAGAGGGGTCATCCGCCTCCCGTAAACTTCAGAACCTCTATGACGCTTCCAGCATCTATCTTAACGGAAGCGGGGTCGTCGGACCTGTTAACAATCTTTCCGTCTATCTCTATAACGCAGAGCATACGGTCAACCTTAAGTTCAAGCATAAGCTGGCCGAGATCGGATGCCGATACTTCTTTTTCCCTGCCGTTTAATATAACGGTCTTACTCATTCCATATCTCCCGCGGATATCGAAGGTTCCGCATTTCTGTATCCCCTGTCCCAGTCCTTGAAAACTGGCCTGAGCCCCGATCCCTCCAACGCGGAGCAGACCTCGCCAGTGCTCCTTGAATCAAAAACCCCGAACTGTTTAGTATCTTTCTCGTAATGGAGATACCCTCCGGGAGAGGTCTTTGACTCCACGCTCATATGAGTGATCCCGTAACGGGCGAGGTTATCCCGCATATAAGGGGGCTCCCGGGTTGATATGTATATGGGCGTATCCGGAAAAAGTATCCTGACTGCGGAGACTATCTTTACAAAATCCCTGTCGCTTACCGGGTAGGGGGCTTTAAACCCCGCACCTTCTTCAACTACTCTCGGAAAAGATACCCCGAAAGTTGTCCTCCAGTGTTTTTTTATCAGATACTCAAGATGCTTTGCAAGAAAGGCAACTTCTTCCCTCCAGGGGGCCAGACCCAGAAGAGCTCCTATATTTACAAAAGGCACCCCGGCAAGGGCGGCGCGTTCGGGGGTTTCAAGCCTGTACCTGTAATCGGACTTTCTTCCCTTCCGGTGATACCGGGCATACAGTTGCCGGTCGTATGTCTCCTGATATACGGTAACTCCGTCAAGACCCGAATTATACAAATTCCTGTACTGCTCTTCACTGAAAGGGCTGACCTCTATGGATACATGGCTGAATTTTTCAGCCAGCGCCTCCACAACCCCGCAGATAAAATCATACCCCGCGCGGGAAGGATCCTCACCCCCTACTATCAGAATACTCTCTATCCCCCTGTTTTTAAGATAATCCGACTCCGCTAATATTTCCCGGAGGCTCAGCACCCTTCTGCTTCCGGGTAAAGCGCTGCTGAAACCGCAGTAAGCGCAGCTGTTCCCGCAGTAACTGGATAGATAAAGGGGTGAGTAGAGGTTTATTCTCCTTCCGAACCTGGAATCCCTTATCCGCCGGGCTTCCTGGAGAAGAACTTCCAGTTCAGATTCAAGTATCTTCTCAGGAAGAACAGACGGTTTCCCGGAAACAGAAAGCCCGTAAAAAGATTCCGGGAGGCACTCCGTTTTTCCGTGCTTTACCGGTCCTGAAGCCATCCTATAAAATCCCCTGCGGGAGAACTGGCCCTGGCAGATTTTGAGCTTCTGACCCCGCTGCACAAAAATGCCTCGCGACCAGCTCTTACAGCCATATCAAAGGCGCGGGCCGCCCTAGGCGGATCCGCCGCCGTTGCTATAGCCGTATTCACCAGGACGGCTGCGGCCCCCATCTCCATCGCAGCAGCGGCATGAGAGGGCATCCCCAGACCCGCATCAACTATAACAGGCACCTTGGACTGTTCTATAATGATCTCTATCATATCCCTCATTCGAAGCCCTCTGTTAGAGCCTATGGGAGCCCCAAGGGGCATCACAGCCGGACACCCCTCTTCCTCGAGCCTCTTTGCCAGAACAGGGTCCGCGTTTATGTAGGGAAGCACAGTGAACCCGTTTTTTACCAGAAGCCCGGCAGCCCGGAGCGTCTCCACGGGATCCGGAAGAAGATACCTGGGTTCTGGGGTCAGCTCAAGCTTCACCCAGTCACCGCCTCCGGCGGCGCGGGCCAGTTTTGAAAGGCGGAAGGCTTCTTCAGCCGTACGGGCCCCGGATGTATTTGGCACAAGAAGCACCTTTGACCGGTCTATACTACTGATAAATTCATCATCTCCGGAATCAAGGTCCATTCTCCTAAGGGCTACAGTTAAAAGCTCCGACCCGCTGCTTTTTACGGCTTCCGACATTACAGCCGCTGAAGGATATTTCCCCGTACCTATAAAAAGCCTGTTTCTGAACTCCCTGCCCGCTATCTCAAGCGTATCATGATTATTATTTATCTTACTTGTCATTATTTACCTCTAAAATCACTCTTTCACACCGACAAGGGTCGGTTTTAAAAGGTGCTAACTGAGTTCTTTCCAACCGGGAAATTATTCTGTTCCGGGGGGCTTTAGAAAATCTCAAAACAATTCGGACCGGCGCCCTGCAATTAATTTCTCTACAGACCGTGGAC
>SLGR01000104.1 GCA_007136585.1 Candidatus Sumerlaeota bacterium
CTCCCTCCATATCCGCATAACCGGATCCCGGTGTATATTTCCTGCTGCGGCATCTTTTGCAGTACTTCCTATCCCGCATATAGAGACGCTTCCGTCAGGAAGTATGCTTAAACTGCTCCTGATACCGCATAAACACCCTTTTCTTATCTCTTCCGGTTTTAGAAAAACCGGGGGTATATCAAAAAGCACCCTTATTCCCTTTATATCCCCGGCGCTGAACCGGTCTTTCAACTCAAGTATCCCGGATGCCTCCAGAAGAAGCCCCTTCGAACCGAGTCCGGCCCCCCTTGCTACGGGGGTAACAGGGTTGATTTTAATAAGAGCCGCTCCCAGGTCACGGGCAAGGGATACCGTATTCACAATATCTGAGGCGTTTCCTTTCCAGAGGGAAAAGATGAGTTTTACATAAAGCCCGGCTTCCGCGGCGCTCCTTATCCCCTCCAAGGCCCTGTAAAAGGCGTCCCCGCTTCCCCTTAAGGCGCCGTAAACCTCAGGGGAAGATCCGTCCAGGGATACTGATACCTCTTCCATCCCGGAATCCTTCATCATACGGGCTGATTCCCGGGTAATAAGCGTCCCGTTTGTCTCAACCGTAAACCTTATCCCTCTCTTCCCGAGCCAGGAAGCAAGACCAGTAAGATCACTGTATAGAAAAGGCTCGCCCCCGGTGATTTTGACCGAGTTCAAACCCCCTGCGGAGGCACTTGATAGAGCTTCCCGGAGTTTCCCGGGATCAAGCTCCTTCTCCCCCGGAGACTTTTCTCCGTCCCTGTATACCCAGCAGTGGCGGCAGCTTAAATTACACTTTTCGGTCAGGTGAAGGTATATACAGGAAACCGGATATTCAGACAATCTCAAGAAGCCTTTCTCTCATTATTTCAAGTGTGTAGTTTTCTTTTATTTTTCCGTACCCGCCCGAGGATATTTTCTGCCATATTTCACTCTCATTGTAAAGACTGATAATATGGGAGGCAAACCCTTCAGCGTCTCCGCTTACAAGGACCTCTCTTCCGTTGATCAATCCTGGACCGGCAGCGGCGGCGGGGGTAGCTACCACGGGGGTCCCGTAAGCAGCAGCCTCAATAATCTTATGCTGCAGCCCGGAACATATCCTGAGCGGGGCCACCGATATCAGAGCCGATGAGGCATAGACCTCCGTATCCGGGACATACCCGGTTACCCTGAGAGAACCTCCCTCCAGGCCCCTTACCTTCTCGGAAGGATTATTCCCCACAATTGTAAATTCCACCCCGGGGACTCTTTCTTTTATAAGAGGGTATATCCTCTCTGTAAAGTAAATTACAGCATCCTGGTTCTGAAAATTATTCATACTCCCGGTAAATACAATTCCCTTCCTTCCCTTTCTTTCCCTTACCTTCCGGGGAAGGTTTATACCCGTTATCAGGGTCTCGGACCTTACCCCGGTCTCCCTGCTTATGATATCCCTTTCGCGGTCTGTAACAGCAAGCAGAATATCCGCTCTCTTATAGACCCCCAGCTCCTCCTCCCGGGAGAGCCTGCTGCTCTTAAGGTCCGGTCTTTCAGGAAACTTCTCCAGGAAACCGATCCGGTGTGAGTCTATAATCCTGCGGCAACCCGGAAGCCTGTTAAAACACCTTAGAAATCTTATTACGGTCCCGCAGAACTCGAAAATTACCGTATCTACTTTCTCCCGGACGAAAAATTTTTTAAGATCGGTCCATTCCAGGACCCGGACCCCGTTTTTTTTCAGAGCATCAAGATACCTTATCTCGGGAACATGGCTGCGGTAGCAGGAAAAAAAAACCCTGTACTTCTCTGAAAGTATCTTAAGCATCCGGTATATACGGTAATCTCCCGCGTTAGTATCAAATAACGGGATATTCGGGGCCAGCATAACCAGGGTCTTCATTAGGGTCTATACGGGCTCCGGGAACGCATCCCGGGAGATAATAACCTCACGGGGCCTTTCCCCCCTGGATCCGTAGGGCTGCCCTATACCTTCAAGATACTCAAGGGCCTTATTCCCGAACTTCCAGAGAAAATACTCCCTGTTTCTCCTGTCAAGAGAAACCATATCAAAACCGCCTAAGGTTCTACTGTAATAGTGAAATATAAAGGTATCCAAGGCGCATATTATCTTAAACCCGGCCAGGCGCAGCCTGAGGCAGAAGTCATGGTCGTCATTAGTTCCCAGGCCGTAACCCTCATCAAAGAACCCTGCTCGCTCAATCACATCCTTTCCGGTAAGCAGGCAGCAGGTAGTGGCACCGGGAATATATTGAAACTCATCTTTTCTTGAAAGTTCAAGGTACGCCGCCTCGCGGGCTATATTAGCCGGATCCATATCATTCCTGCCGGAGGGGTTGAAACAGGGAACAACAGCTCCGGCGCGGGGTATATTCAGAAATTTTTCAAGCATTTTTCCGGCCCAGGATTCTGTTACAATTGTATCGTTATTTAAGAAAATAATATACCGGGAAGAGGCGACCCGTATCCCCTGGTTAAAAGCCGCGGGGGCGCCGCGGTTTATGGAATTTCTTATAACTCTTATTCCCGCCTCACTTTTCATACCTTCAAGGTACTCTGAGGTTCCATCGGAAGAGCCGTTATCCACTACTATTATCTCAAACGAAACCTGAGTTTTACTTAAGACACTTTCAAGTGTCTTTTTTGTAAACTCGAGGTTATTCAGGCAGGGTATAATTACCGATACGGGTTCTTTTTTCATTCAGGCGGGGATAGAGCAATCTGAAAATCAGTTTTCCTCCTCTTCCTTTACGGATGATGAGGTCCCGCTGGAGCAGCTTGACCACGCCGGAGGTGTTTGAACCTTCATAACGGTAAGTTTGGGTTTTACCCATCTGCCCCGAACGTTTTCCCCGGCGCTGCCGCCGTTTTTTTCATTACTCATTAACTCAAACTCCTTCTGATTTATTATAGAAAATTACAGTGCTCTTTATCCCGGGTTATATCCCATAACACCTCATTAATCCCGTCACACCGGCAGAGCAGCGGACAGTCACGGAAATCAAGTTTAGCTACTGTCTCCGCTCTCCTTCGGGAACTCCATATTTCCTTTAAGGAATCCCGGGAGAGGTCCCCTATACAGTACTTTTCCACTCCCCGCATATGGCAGCAGAGGTACATTTTTTTATCTGCGGCTATAACTGTCGCGAAATTATGGCCAAAACATTCCCTGTATTTCCGGGCAGTACAACCCTTCTCCATCTTCTCGTACTTGCTGAGAGAATAAAGCACCCGGAACCCGTTCCTGCTTTTCTTAAGGACGTTTTTAAGTTCATCCATAACTGAGACTGAACCGCCGGGGTCTGAGTTAAGTTCACTTCCGTTAAACCCTTTCAGAAGCGGGCGAAACTGGGCGTAATCCACCCCTATACCGCTACTGATATCCACAAATTTTTCCATCTCCCCCGTTATCTCCGGAAAAGTCAGGAACCCGGTCCCTACAGTCACGGAAGACCCCGTCCTTTTTTTCTCTTCTACAAGCATTGCGGTATTTTCAATAACTTTCTGAAAAGTATCGCTGTCCAGCCCGTGGGTTAACCTGTAATACTTCTTTGAACCGGCATCCAGGCTTACCCGGACCCAGGTGCAGTATTCGGCCAGCGCCGCGCATTTCCGACGATCCAGCATTATACCGTTAGTTATGAACCCTACATCCAGACCGATCTCCTTAGCGTACTTGACAGCTTTAAAAGTATCCCTGTTACAAAGGGGTTCGCCCCCTCCGGTAAAAGTCACCCCCATCCCCCCGAAACCCCTTATCTGATCCAACATATCCCTTACCTCTTCAATCCGAAGTGAGAAGGGGTTCTCTTCCCTGTTTCTGTAACCGAAACAGAAACTGCACCTGGAATCGCAGGCATTGGTCATATCCAGCTCATAGGTAACAGGACGCGAAAACCCCGTCTGCTGCCATTCAAGTACCCGGTCCAAGTGCTTAAGAATCTTATTTGATGAAAACTGGCTCATATCCGCTATTTTAAAGAGAAATCTTATAAAACCTTTTGTATTATATTATTTTACCCAAAAAACTTATTTTTTCAAACGTGGTTTAAAGCCTATTTAAAGGCTTTTCTCTTCAATACTAACCGGGCGAAACCTTTCTCCATCGGGGACCGGATGGGGTGTCCTTTATCTCTATCCCCTTTTCAAGGAGTTTATCCCTTATCACATCGGCTTCCCCGAACCGGCGCTGATTTCTCAGCTTCTCCCGCCTGGATATCAACTCCTCTATACCACTATTATCCATACCGGCGGAGGGAGTATTAAGTTCAATACCCAGCACCTCTTCTGTTACAAAAATTATCCTCCGCGCCAGAGCCGCATCATCTTCTGTATGGGTTTTGCCGTATATTTTTTCAAGCAAGGGCCCCGCGGCGGTAAAGATCCGGCCGAGAGTCCGGGCAGTATTAAGGTCATCGCTTAGAGCCTCTACCAGAGGATCGTTCCAATCACAGAAGCCCTGCTCATAAAACTTTCCCGCGCGGATGAGCTCTTCCTTAAGTTCAACCAGACGACGGAAAGCTTTCTCCGTTCCTTTAAGCGCCTCGGGATCGTAATCAAGGCTCTGCCTGTAGGAAGAGCTCAGGAGAAAAATCCGCAGGGCGCCGGGCGAAACCTCCTTCAGGGCCTCGTTCAACAGAAATAAATTACCCGTTGATTTTGCCATCTTATCACCGCGGAGGGTGACCATCCCGTTATGGACCCAGTACCTTGCCGGAACCCGTCCGGTCAGCGCCGTTGACTGGGCTATCTCGTTCTCATGGTGGGGAAACAACAGGTCAAGCCCCCCTCCGTGTATATCAAAAAAGTCTCCCAGGATATCCTTTGACATTGCCGAACACTCTATATGCCACCCGGGGCGCCCCTGCCCCCAGGGAGAATCCCAGCCGTATTCGGGGTCCTGTTTCCAGAGGGCAAAATCCCTGGGGTCCTTTTTCGCGCGCAAACCTTTTGATTCTTCCCCTATAACTTTTTCCCCCTCACCCCGCCCGGAGAAATCCCCGTAACCGTCCAGGGATGAGACACGGAAATATACGCTCCCCGAGATTTCGTAAGCAGAACCCTTCTTAATAAGGGCCTTTATGAAACTAATTATCTTATCAATATTCTCCGTAACCCTGGGGTAGATATCCGCTGGTTTTACGTTAAGTTTCTCCATCTCCCCCATAAAAGAGCTGAAGTACCTGGAGGCTATATCTGAAGGAGTATCGCCTGTCTCCATACTTTTTGCAATTATCTTGTCGTCAATATCCGTTATATTCTGGACATAGGTAACCTCATACCCCAGAAACTCCAGGTACCTCCTGAGCGTATCAAAAACAACATAGCACCTGGCGTGGCCCAGGTGAGCCTCGGAGTAGGGGGTCACACCGCAAACGTACATTCCCACGAGTCCTGTCCTGATACTTTCAAACGCCTCTTTCTTCCGGGTCAGGGTATTGTAAATTTTAAAATTTCCCGTCTTACTGTCTCTCATAATCACTGGTGGGTATTATGGTGGCAACAGCGACCGCTGCCGCGGCTTCACCCCTGCCTATTCCCCCCACCCCCTCGTTCGTGGTGCCCTTTATATTAATATCCTTCGCAGGAACCGATATTATCCGGGAAATATTATCCGCCATCTCTCCGGCGCGGGAGGTTATTTTAGGTTCCTCGCATATAACCGTGATATCAAGGTTGTTAACCTCATAACCTTTCTCCCTAATCAAAAGATTCACCTTCTCAAGAAGGACAAGCGACGAAATCCCTCTGTATTCGGGCGACGTATCTGGAAAGTGTCTTCCTATATCGCCCAGCGCCGCCGCCCCCAGAATGGCATCGCAGACCGCGTGAAGCAAGACATCGGCGTCAGAGTGACCTTCAAGTCCCGCGGAAAAGTCAAAACTGACCCCGCCCAGCGTGCACTTCCGCCCTTTGGAGAACCTGTGTATATCATACCCTATCCCGGTTCGCATGTTTCC